>JBOFDP010000073.1:0-3610 GCA_051647125.1 Chitinophagaceae bacterium
ATACTCCTGATATAACTAATAAAATTAAAGTATTCATAATATAATGGTTAAAAGCGTTATTTTAGTTTTTGAGAAATTTCTCTATATTTAGTTGTTGCTGTATAGTATGACTAATACTTTCTGTAGTAGACAAAATAATTTGAGGATAAACTCCTATTACAACAATAATGATAATGATAACAATAATGATAAATTTCCTATAGAAAGACAATGGATTAAATATTAAGGAGGACGATAGAACTACGGAAAATAATATTTTGTGCAACATTCTTAACATATAAATCGCTCCCAATATCATACCAGACATACATACTAATCCATATATCGGTGATAACCATGGGAGGAAACCTGTGGTAGATCCAATAATAGCTCCAAACATAAGCCATTCTCCTATAAATCCATTAGTAAGAGGTAGCCCAATATTTGCAAATACAATAATGGAAAAGCATACTGCTAATAAAGGAAATTCTTTAGCTAATCCTCCCATTTGCCTAATATCAGTAGTTTTATAAATATCTTCCAATATTATAACCATTACCCATAAAGCTACAATATTAATACCATGATTAAACATTTGTATTATAATACCTTGTATACCCAACTGATTTTCTGCAAAAAATGCTGCTGCCATGAGTCCCATATGTGCAATAGAAGCATAAGCTACTAAACGTTTAATATCAGTCTGAGTAAGTGCTATGATAGAGGCATAAATAATTCCTACAGCGGCAAATACTATTGCCCAATCACCCCAAGCATATATACCCACAGGTATTACAGGAGCCATAAAACGTAATAATAAGTAAACCCCCATTTTAACCATAATAGCACTCAATACCATAGTAATAGGTGTAGCTGTTTGCTGATAGGTATCAGGCTGCCATGTATGAAATGGAAATACAGGAAGTTTAACAGCCACTGCAAAAATAAAAAGCCAAAAAGCTACTAACTGTTGTTGGGGTGTTAACTTAACATTTATCCAATCATTCAAAGCAAACGAACTCATGGCTCCAGCATAGTGAATATACAATATACCTATTAGCATAAAAATAGAAGCTAAGAAAGTATACATAAAAAATTTGAAAGTAACCGCCACTCTACGTTCTCCTCCATACCATGAACATAGAAAATAAGCAGGTACCAAAGTAAGTTCCCAAAATACATAAAATATCAATACATTGGTAGTTAAAAAAACTCCAAATAAAGCACTTGCCATTAACATTAATAAACCTATAAACAAATGAACATTCTTATATTTATCAGAATTAATAAAAAATAATGACACGACAAATATTATAGCATTGAGTAAACATAATAATGCAGAAAGTGCATCTACCGTTAATCCAAAGCTATCTCCTAATACAGCTATATTCTCGGCGGTAAAAGATAAATAAGCATCTCCTCCTATATTTATTTTTATCAAAATCCAAATTGCCGTACTCAACAACAAAGAACAAATAGCTGATATACGAGCCAAAACAACCACTTCTTTAGCATAGTTTTTCATGCCAAATATGATTATTACACTGGTAATAAAAGGAATTATAAACAATAATAAAAGTAACATATTTTCTATAATTTGACTTATTTAAAATTAGTATATAGTATAAGAACAAAAGAAAGCATCAAAATCATCAAACCTCCCACTATCCAAAGCAAATAATAGCTAAGATTTCCGGTTTGTAAATAACGCATTTTGATGCCTATTTTATCTACTACTCTGCTGGTACTGTTCACTATCTTATCTATAAAATTTTTTTCTATTGAAATAGTAAGAAATTGGCTAAATGCAAATAAGGCATTTATAATATACCTATCATAAAATTCATCAATATACCATTTCTTTGCAAAAAGTTTATTAATCCCTTTGTCATAAGATTTATCAAGATGATTATTATATAAAGATAATGCCCAAATAATAGTTCCTAAAATAAGTATAGTAGAAATGATTAACAAATATATTTCTGTTTTTATAGCAATTTCTGCTATAACCTGATTCTTTACTGATGGAGTAAAAAAATCATTTAACAAATGATGTCCTCCAAGAATATGAGGTATTCCTAAAAATCCACCTACAGCAGCAAATATAGCCAATGCAATAAGTGGGATAATCATCACTTTAGGACTTTCTTTTACATGCTCTATATGTGTTCCTCTATATTTGCCTAAGAATGTCATAGCATATAAACGGAACATATAAAACGCAGTAAGCAATGCACCAAGCAAACCTAAATAATATAAAATAGGACTTATAGCATACGTCTGTATTAAAATTTCATCTTTTGAGAAAAATCCTGAAAATGGAGGGACTCCAGCAATTGCTAAGCAAGCTATAAGCATGGTAATATGTGTAATAGGCATTAACTTTTTTAAACCTCCCATTTTACGCATATTTTGCTCATGATGTAATGCATAAATAATACTACCCGCACCCAAAAATAATAAGGCTTTAAAAAAAGCATGTGTCATTACATGAAACAACGACCCTACATAAGCTCCCGCACCCAATCCTAAAAACATATATCCCAACTGACTAACAGTAGAATATGCCAATACTTTTTTTATATCATTTTGTCGTAATGCTATAGTAGCAGCCATAAGTGCTGTAGCGATACCAATAATCATAATTATCCACTGAGTAACGGGAGCCAAATTAAACAATACCGCACTCCGTGCCACCAAATATATACCAGCAGTTACCATAGTAGCAGCATGTATTAATGCCGAAACAGGTGTAGGCCCCGCCATCGCATCAGGCAACCATGTATATAAAGGTATTTGGGCTGATTTTCCTGTAGCTCCTATAAAAAACAACAATGTAATTAGCGTAATTAACATTCCTCCTTTCTCAAATATATTAGCCTGTGCAAATACAGTAATAAAATCAACCGCACCTACATGGTTAAGCAATAAAAATAATCCCAATAAAAAACCTACATCACCCACTCTATTCATAATAAAAGCCTTACGAGCAGCTTTACTATATTTATTATTCTTAAACCAATAGCCTATCAATAAGTAAGAACACAAACCTACACCTTCCCATCCAATAAACATCACTACATAATTATTGCCCATAACCAATATCAGCATAAAGAAAATAAATAAATTCAAATAGGCAAAATATCTAGCATAATGATAGTTAGTTTCCTCCTTCATATACCCTACAGAAAAAATATGTATTAATGTGCCTATGCCAGTGATAATTAATATAAAAAATATACTTAATCTATCTATTAAAAAACCAAATGGAATGGAAAGTTTATCCACGTGTATAAAATGAAATAAAGTAAATTCTATTGTAGTAGTTGATAATATTTGAGAAAAAGCACCTAATCCTAATGCAAAAGATAAAGCTACAGACATACAAGCTACTGTAGCTATAACATGACGAGAAAAATATTTTGTACCTAACAAACCATTCACCAAAAAACCGATAAACGGAATGACAAAAATAAAGGATAAATAAGACATATTATTAATGTTTCAACTTATTTAAAAATAAAATATCTATGGTATCTGTAGTTCTATACAACCGAACAATAATAGCTAACCCTATAGCAGCTTCTGCTGCAGCTACTATCATTGTAAAAAATACAAATAATTGGGCATC
>JBOFDP010000074.1:0-4225 GCA_051647125.1 Chitinophagaceae bacterium
TTCCGATATTACAGATACCCTTTTACTACTGTTGGCAAATAAAACTCTTCCCTGCTTATCTTCTATACGAACTACAAAAACAGGATCAGATTCTATCCCCATATTCGGAAACATAGAAAAACATCGTACCATTTCATAAACAGAAATATCTGGTGTTCCCATAGCAATAGAAGGCACAGGCAATACTTTAGAACGAACTTGGGCTTTCTTCAAAAAATTTACAAATTCTGATAATCCAAGATGTTTAAGTATATACACAGAAACATTATTTATAGAAAATGCCAACCCTTGGGCTACCGTTCTAAAACCAACACTATCTTTAGGATTATTATTAGTAGAACACCAATTATCATATTCCGGAAAACACTGCCTTCTATTTTCGCATTGTGTTTCTGGGTTAAACCCTGCATGTTCTATAGCTGCCGCATATAGTAATGGTTTAATAGTAGAACCCACTTGCCTTTTCGTTTTAATACTAACATGGTCATACTTAAATTTTTTGAAATTATTCCCTCCTACCCAAACTTTTACAAAACCCGTATATGGGTCCATAACCAAAAACCCTACTTGAAAAAACTTTTTATGATAAACAATAGAATCCAATGGAGTCATCACCGTATCAGTACTTCCATAGTTGTTCCATGCAAAAACAGACATACTAATTGGTTCGGAAAAAGATTGATTAATTTCATCTTCTGAAAATCCCATATTCTTCATATTTTTCCATCGATCACTATTTTTCATCCAAATATTTAAAATACTATCTTTATTTCTCTCTTTAAAAATATTACTGGCATTACTCCTATTAAAACTTCGTTGCAAAACACTCAGGTGTTCTTTTACCGCATCTTCGGCATAGCCTTGCATTTTTGCGTTAATCGTAGTATAAATTTTTAACCCATCTTTATAAATATCCCAATGCTCTCCATTAGGTTTTTTATTTTTTTGGCACCAAATATGAACATAATTTCTTACTATTTCTCTAAAGTAAGGAGCCAGCCCCGCATTTTCATCTAACTTTCTATAGTTGAGTTGCAAGGGCCGATTACTCAATTTCTGAAAAGTGGAATGGTCTATATAACTATTTCTATACATTTGCCCTAATACAATATTACGTCTCTGAAAAGCTCCTTCAGGATTAGTACGCGGATTAAAATGAGAAGTAGCTTTTAACATCCCTACTAATACTGCGGACTCTTCAATTGTCAAACTTTGTGGTAACTTCTGGAAAAAAGTATTTGATGCATTTTTTATACCATATATATTATCTCCAAAAGGAACTGTATTAAGGTATAAGGTGAGAATTTCTTCCTTGCTCAGATTTCTTTCTAACTTAACGGCAATTATCCATTCTTTTATTTTTTGAGTCATCCGTATGAGTTTATTAGAAGACCCTTTAGTAAACAAATTTTTTGCTAATTGTTGTGTAATTGTACTTCCTCCTCCAGCAGTTCCAAAGGAAAAAATCGCTCTTAACAAGGATCTTCCATCCACACCAGAATGAGAAAAAAATCGCTCATCCTCTGTAGCTACCAATGCACTAATAACAGCAGGAGCAATATCATTATAATTCACCTTTATTCTATCCTCCGTACGATATAATTTTCCTAATAAGACTCCATCGGAAGAATAAATTTCTGAACCCAAAACAGATTTTGGATTTTTAATATCATACAAACTAGGCATATGACCTAATTTACCAGCATTAGCCAACATCAGTATTATAACAATAGCTATAATAGAAAGAAATGTCCCCACCCATAGCACGATCATCAACCATTTAATAAATGTTTTCATATACCTCAAAAAGATTGGGCGTAAAGATACGAAAATAACTTCATTTATAAATTCTTTAACAACATTTTCTTATGAAAATATTACTTTTGTACCTAACTATTAATAGAATTAATAATCATGCTTACCAATGTTCAACAAATTATAAATATTTATAACAATGCTATTAAAGATTATCATATCATTGATCATATCGATCAAGCTATGAAAACCTCTTTTATAGAAAATTCAGTAGAATACCTATTGTATAAAAAATGTTTTATAGATTTGGTACAATGGCATTTAGAAGATATTATACGCTCGCCTCTGCTACACGGAAAGGAAGTATTAGCTATAAAACGCCGTATAGACGAAAGTAATCAAAATCGTACCAATTTGGTAGAACAAATAGACACACTGTTTTTTGAATATTTTAAAAATATACCTCTTCTTCAGAATGCTTATTATAATACAGAAAGTATTGGTTGGGCATTGGATAGACTTTCTATTTTATGTATTCGTATTTATCATATTACTGCAGAAGCCAACCGTACAGATGCTACCGCTCAACACCATGATTTTTGTACACAAAAGTTGGAATTGCTATTACAACAACAAACAAGGCTATGCACCGCTATAGAAATTTTGATAGAAATGATTAGAAAAGGAGAAATTATTGCCACTCCTTTTTTTCAAGTAAAAATGTATAATGATCAAAATCTAAACCCTATACTTTATCAATAAGAAATAATGAAACGTATTTTAGTGTTGAGGTTTTCGGCTATGGGAGATGTAGCAATGAGTATTCCTGTGGTGATGCAAGTATTGCTAACTTATCCTGAGAGTAGTATTTTTTTTGCTACACAAAAAAAATTTTTTGATATTTTCCCTATCCATGAAAGGCTATTTTTAATAGAAACTGATATAAAAAAAAAGCACCGATCTTTTTTAGGTATACTACATTTATTTTTTTATTTAAAAAAATATAAGATAGATGTAATCTGTGATTTGCACAATGTATTACGTACGAAGATAATTGTATTTTTTTTTCAATTGTTTGGCATAAAAACTATCTCATTAGACAAGCAACGAAGTAAGAGGAAATTATTATTGCAAGATAAAAAAACAAGCCTCACTCCCATGCCACAAAAATATGCAGAAATGTTTGGAAAAATAGGGTTTTTTGTTGATAGCACAACACCACCTGCCATTTTCCAGAAACATCAGCCCCTACATATAGGGTTTGCTCCTTTTGCTTCGTTGCCTAGTAAAGAATTATCGTTATCTACAACTATAGAACTTATTGCTAACTTATTACAAAAATATCCACATGCTTTTCTCTATCTTTTGGGAGGCATGGAAGATGATTCTAAGATACAATTTTTTCCTAAACATAATCATATTATTTACCTCCATAAATTGCCCTTAAAAGAACAACTTTTGTATATCCGAAAAATGGATTTTGTTTTGAGTATGGATTCTGCCAATATGCACCTTGCTTCGTTGTATAAAATTCCTGTTATTTCTGTGTGGTGTGGTACATCGCCCTTAGCAGGTTTTTTGGGTTTTGGACAAAATATAAACAATGCTATTGAAGCTACAAATTTAGACTGTAGACCTTGCTCCATTTTCGGCACAAAAAATTGTAGCAAAAAAGATTTTCCTTGTACTAAAATCCCTGCACAAGAAATTTTAAACCATATTGAAAAGGTTATATAATAAGTATACTAAAAATTTTCTACTATCTTTTGTTGAATATATAAAAACTCTTCTTGGCTAAGTTCTAATGGCTTTATATGTACACAAGAAATATCTTGAGTACTGCTGTGAATGGGGATAAGGTGCATATGAGCATGAGGCACATCAAGCCCTACAAAACTAACCCCCACCCTTTGACAAGCAATACCCTTTTCTATAGACTTTGCCACTTTTGAAGCAAAAGGCATCCACTCACGAAGATGAATTTCATCTACATCATAAAATTTATCTATTTCTATTTTAGGCACCACTAAGGTATGTCCTTTTTGTAAGGGATGAATATCTAAAAAAGCTATGAAATATTTATTTTCTAATATTTTGTAGCAAGGTATTTCTCCGTGTATAATTTTCGTAAAAATAGATGCCATAAAAATAGTGTTAGATACTGATATTATCAATCTTAAATTTTAATATCCCAGCAGGAATATTAATTTCTACTTCTTCGCCTATTGTCTTTCCTAAAAGTCCTTGCCCTATAGGAGAATTAATAGAAATTTTCTGAGCCTTAAGGTTGGCTTCTTTTTCTGATACCAATTGATAAGTAAGTTGCTTTTTGGTATGTAAGTTCGTAATTGTTACCTTCGTAAGAATAGATACTTTGGAGGTATCTATCTGAGAGGGAGAAATAACCCGAGCGGTAGCAAGCAAAGATTCTAACTGAGCAATCTTACCCTCCAAAATGCCCTGAGCCTCC
>JBOFDP010000075.1:0-3220 GCA_051647125.1 Chitinophagaceae bacterium
TTATAATTTTTTCTTGCTACTAAATAATCTTTTAGAAAAAAAGGAGATATGCCCAATGATTGAGCTATTTGTTTTTCATCATTTGTATTTATTGTACTTAGTGCATAGAGTTTAGAAAAATATCCATGTAGCGTAGGTACAATCATAATAAGAGGAAAACTTTTAGTATGTTTTTGTAAATATGTCATAATCTCATATACCCTTCCTACATCTTTTTTGCCTATAGCATTCTGTAGTTCAAATACATTATACTCTTTGCTAATACCAATATATTTTTCTATATCATCTACGGTAATTTCTCTATCTATTACATTGAGTTTTAGTTTGGCTAGCTCGTTGTCTAATCGATGTAAATTATTACCTATATGTTGTCCTAATAAGTGTTTGGCATTGAGGTTGATGAGTATTTCATGTTGTTCTATGTAATTGTCTATCCATTGGACAAGTTGAGTCTCATTTTTTATTTTATTAAAGGTATATATAAAATCTTTATTTTTAAGTATTTTGCTGAGTTTAGTACGAGCATCTATTTTTTTACCTTTGTAGGCAATAATGAATAGAGTGGTACTGGGAGGGTTTTCAAAATAAGATTCTAACATTTCCCAATCTTTCATTTGCTGAGCTTCTTTTAGAATAATTACCTGTTTCTCTGCAAACATAGGATATCGTCTACAAGCATTAAGTACTTCTGCCCATTTTGTATCTTTTCCGTAAAGGATGCTCAGGTTAAAATCTTTTTCTGCTGGAGTAAGTAGATGTTCTTCTGCATATTGTGTAAGTTTGTCTATATAAAAAGATTCTTCTCCTTCCAACCAATATACAGGTTGAAATTTTTTAGAACTCCATGCTTTTATGATTGTGTTCATCATGTATTCGCTAAGTTTGAAATATCTATCTTTTGGGTTTGTAGTGGAGTGACATTAGTGGTAGTTAATTTAAGTTTGCTATAATTTTTTATAAATAAATTTAAGGCAATAGCAATTAATATTACCCCAAAGAATTTTCTCATTGCATTCAGACCATTATATCCTACAAATTTATTGATTTGATAGAGTAGTTTAAGTACGATAAATACAATAATAAGATTTACAAAAATACCTCCTAAAATTTCTAATATTGAATAATTAGCACGTAAAGAAAGTATAGTAGTTAGCGTGCCTGCACCCGCCACTAAAGGAAAAGCAATTGGGAAAACACTTCCTCCTGCATGGATATGATCATCTTTAAAAATAGTATGTCCTAATACCATTTCTAAGCCTAAGAGAAAGATGACAATAGCACCTGCTAAGGCAAAAACACTTGCAGTAAGCCCAAAAAGTGCTAAAAAAGGTTCTCCTATAAAGAGAAATAGAATCATTAATCCACCAGAAAAAAAGGTGGCTAAATAAGCATTAATTTTTCCTGATTTCTTTTGTAATGAGAGAAGAAAAGGAATAGCTCCTACAATATCTATAATAGCAAAAAGAGAAACTGAAATAGCGAAAAAATGATTTAACTTAAAATCCATAACAGCTACAAAAGTAAATAAATATTATAGAATAGAAAATTGAAGATAGGAATAGTAGATTAAATGGGTTTAAAAATAAGATGAAATAGATACTATTTAACCCAATGCTTTGCTACCAGGTTTGTTGAGAGGAATATTTTGTTTGCAAAGAGGGCATTGATCCTTGTTCCAAGAGATGATATTAGTTTGTAAAAGAGAAATATAAGTTTTCCCAAAATCTACTGTTCCATTACTCCTGTCTACGATAGACGCAATAGCTATAATATTTCCTCCCAATTGTTCTACCATTTGTATAACTTCTTTTACAGAACCTCCAGTAGTTACCACATCTTCTACGATAAGGTATTTTTTTCCTTCTTCTATAGAGAAACCTCTACGTAGGAGCATTTTCCCCTCTATACGTTCACAAAAAATATTAGGTACTCCAAGTTGAAAAGCCATCTCATATCCCATCAAAATACCACCAATAGCGGGTGATATGACACAATCAATATTTATACTGTTGAGATATGCTTTTAATTTCTCGCAAATTATTCTACTTTTCTGGGGATACATAAACAGTTTGGCACTTTGCATATAGGTATCAGAATGTTGCCCAGAGGCAAGCTGGAAATGTCCTTTTAATATGGCTTTTGCGGAGGTGTAAATTTCTAAAATACTTTCGTTCCTTACTAAAGGGTTGATATTTTTAGAGAGATAATTAGAACTCATAAGGTATATTTATTTAGTATAATTTCATTGTTCATATTTTACCAAAGGGTTAATTTATTTTTACTTTTCCTACAAGGTCGGATAGATGTTGTATATTATGTGTATCCAAAAAAAGATTTATTTCTTGTAGTATGTGAGGTATGGCATAAGGGTTTGTAAAATTTGCAGTTCCTACTTGCACAGCACTGGCTCCAGCAAGTATAAATTGTATGGCATCTTCAGCGGTGTATATGCCTCCCATTCCAATGATAGGGATTTTTATGGTTTGAGCTACCTGATATACCATTCTTATAGCAATGGGTTTGATACCTGCTCCAGATACCCCACCTGTATTATTGGCAAGTATAGGCTTACGTTTGTGTATATCTATGAGCATTCCTGTGAAAGTATTGACTAAGGATACTACATCCGCACCACCATCTTCGACTGCCTTACTATTTAGAGCAATATCTTCTACATTGGGAGAAAGTTTGACCATTAGAGGTGTTTTTTGTAATACCATTTTAGAGGCTTTTGTTACTTCAAATACGTTTTGAGGTTTTATTCCAAAAGCCATACCTCCACATTTTACATTGGGGCAAGAAATATTGAGTTCTATAAAATCTACTAATCCGTCAAGTCTCTTACAAATATGCTGATAGTCTTCTATGGTATTGCCTGCTACATTAGCAATGACTACTATATTTTTCGTACGAAGAAAGGGCAGTTCTTTTTCAATAACTTTCTCTACACCGGGGTTTTGTAGACCTACTGCATTTAGCACCACTCCTTCACTTTCAGCTATGCGAGGAGTTTCATTTCCTAAACGAGGTTCCATAGTAATGCCTTTGGTGCTGATACCCCCTAACAGAGAAATATCATATAGTTCATTATATTCTCTACCAAACCCAAAAGTACCTGAAGCTGCTATAAGTGGATTTTTAAAAATGATATTTCCTATATTTACTTGCAGATTTGCCATAATATATTTTTTAGAAAATAATGTTGTTTATATCAAATACA
>JBOFDP010000076.1:0-8118 GCA_051647125.1 Chitinophagaceae bacterium
CGATACCCCTAATAGATTTTTAAAAAATTGAAGATCTGTTCCTACCTCATAAGTAGTTACATTTTGTGGCTTTAAATTAGGGTCATATAAGGTTGTACTAGGTTGATACCCCGTTACTCCGTCTAATGGATATGAAATACTAGGAATAAACCCACTACCAGGCGGAACAATTGTATAATAAGGAGTATAATAGGAAGAGGCAGCCTGCCCTACTTGTGCATAAGAAGCCCTAATTTTACCAAAATTCAATATATTTTCAATACCGCCTAAGGCATCTAATTCTGTAAAGACAAAACTTGTAGATACTGAAGGATAAAAATAATTTCTATTATTTGAAGGCATAGAAGAAACCATATCCCAACGACCCGTTGCATTTAAATACAACATATTCAAATAAGAAAAAGATACATTTGTAAAAGTTCCTATAGTGCGCCGTTGATAATCAAAATTACTACCTGTTACCTTAAGCATATTGTCCATATTATTATATCCTGGTAGTACCATTGTTAAGCCCGTTGCCATATCTCGCACAGTTCTATCATCATTCACCTCATTACCAAGAAGAACTTCATAGGTCCAATCTGTTCCTATATCGCCATGAGCAGTAGCTAAAAATAATGAATTTAGATTTCTAAAAGAATAATTATCATTAGACATTCTTCCGCCTTGCATTTTTACCTCTGTTAAATTTTTAGGATCATATGAGCTAAGCTGCAATCCACCAAAAGAATAATTTCCTGATTGCTGTACCTCATTATTTCGAGTATTATAAAAATCTCCTCCAAACCTATACCTCAAAGATAACCATTTTAAAGGGTTTACCTCTATAAATGCATTACCAAAAAAACGACGTGTAAGCTCTTTATATTGATTATTCTGCACCATCCAATAAGGGTTATTCCCTACTGCCCCAGCTCTATAGCTAGTTTGTATATATGGATTCCCCGCAATATGATAAGGAATTCCTCTTAAATTATAATTTGGTGGTGCTGAATATACACCAAATAAATAACTATCATTACCACTAGGTATTTTATCTATATCTACGCTCGATATATTCCCAGAAAATCCCATTTTCCAATATTTATTCAGATTAAAGGCTCCCTGTCCATTAAAGGTATAACGCTGTAATCCTGTATTAGGAATTATACCATTTTGGGTAGTATTGCCAGCACTAAATGAATAATTACCTTGTTCTATAGCCTGACTTACATTAATATTTGTATTCCAGGTATACCCTGTTTGGAAAAATTCCTTTGGATTATTATAACTACCTACTTTTTGCCATTCTTGAGCTTGTGGTACCCATATCATACCTGCTTTGCCTTGTTCTGCATAATTATCCCCCCCATACAATAAACTATCTCCAGGACTTATAATAACACCTCCAAAATCAAATGATTCTGTAGTTGCATTTTTCCACCATGTATCCTTGCTCCCCGATAATTCACTTATCTTAGGTCCCCAAGATCCTGAACCTATATGAGCATATTTTCCTGCTGCACCATGCGCATAAGCACTTTGAAGTTTGGGTAATCTTGATATTTGGTCAGCTGTTACATTCGTAGAAAATGTAACCATGGGTTTCCCCTTAGTTTGCTTACCACTCTTGGTGGTAATAATAATAGCACCATTAGAAGCACGCATCCCATATAGAGCAGCAGCAGCAGGTCCTTTCAATATACTCATAGATTCAATATCCATAGGATTAATGTCTATAGAACGAGACGCAAAATCAGCTCCTGTTACGCCATTACCAGACGTATTAAAATCAGGTGTAGAAGCTATAGGTAACCCATCCACTACATAAAGAGGTTGATTATTACCGGTAAAAAAACGTGCTCCTCTAATCGTCATCAAAGAAGAGGCTCCTGGCATACCCGAAGAAGGGGTAATTTGTACCCCCGCAACTTTTCCTTGTAATGCGGTAGCTATATTAGGATTAGACGCATGATTCATCTCATCTGCTTTAATATCTTGGGCAGCATACCCCAACGAACGCTTTGAGCGAGTAATTCCCATCGCAGTTACAACTACCTCATCTAATTTCTGAGAATTATTTTTTTTAGAAAGACTGTCGTCCTTCGTTACTTTTGGTTTTACTAAAATGTTTTCTACCTGTACTTTAGGCTCTGTAGAAATAGTTTCCTGGGCAAAAGAAGAAAATATTCCACCCCCCATAATTACTATAACACAAGAACACCTAAATGCAAAGGAAATTTTGCTTTTTTGTCTTTGATTGTTCATGTTACTTGAAATGAATAGTGTTTAAATTAATTAAAAAATAAATTACAAGCCGAAGGTAAAATATTTTAAATTTTATTTCAAAATTTTTTTTGCCAAAATACGAATAAATTTGTAGAAGGTTGGATAGTCTCCTTTTAAATATTAATTTTTATATGATATGGAATAAATTAAAAAATATAAAAATATTTCTTCTTGTTTTATAAACTTATACCTAATTACGATTTTTTATATCCTGTGATGATTGAGAAAAATTATATACTTTTGTTGAATATTTATATCATAAAAATATGAAACTTGTATATTTAGATAATGCTGCCACAACAACGTTATCACCTCATGTAAGAGATACCATCTATCAATATATGAAATATTCTTTTGGAAACCCTTCAAGTATATATTCTATAGGAAGAGAGGCTCGTGTTTTGATAGAAAAATCACGTAAAAAAATAGCCGATATATTTCAAACCTCCGCTTCTAAAATATTCTTTACAAGTAGTGCTACAGAAAGTATTAATACCGCCATTTTTGGGGCTATCCACTCCTGGAATATTAAAACCTTTATAACTTCTCCTATAGAACATCCCTCTGTTCTTCATACACTTACTTTTTATCAAAAAATATTTCATTTTCAAATACAATATGTTCGCCTCTTAAATAACGGACAAGTTGATGTACATTCATTAGAAAATTTATTAATAGAAAACAAGCCTCATTCCATTGGTGTAATTTTAATGCATGTGAATAACGAATTAGGTAATGTATCCGATATTTTCCAAATAGGCAATCTTTGTAAAACATATCATGCAAAATTTATTTGTGATATGGTACAAAGTTTGGGTACCTATAACATTGATTTTTCAAAAATGCCTATAGATATTGCAACGATGTCTGCCCATAAATGCCACGGACCGAAGGGAATAGGCTTATTATATATAAATACACAAAAAATAACACCACTTCTACACGGAGGGAATCAAGAACGGAACATGAGAGCTGGTACTGAAAATTTATATGCTATTGTAGGATTTGCTGAAGCTATAGAATTAGCCCATCAGAATATAAATCATAACCTACAACACTTTTCTATATTAAAAAATACACTATTATCAGGATTACAGCAACATCTATCAAACCTTATTATCAATACCGATATACATCAAAGTTCTCCTAAAATTATCAATGTAGGATTGCCTATAAATTCAAAAACCGAAATGTTACTCTACCATTTAGATATTGAAAATATTTATGTATCTAGTGGCAGTGCTTGCTCTTCAGGTAGTCATGTAGTAAGTCATGTTATACAACATTTACCTCATAAAATTGCACAAATACCTCTTAGATTTTCATTCTCTCAGGAAAATACTTTGTTAGAAATTGATTATACTATTCAGGCATTAATTAAAATTTTAACATAATCAAAAAAAGTTTTCTATTCGTTGAACAAAAGTATCCTTTAAGCTATTGTTTTCAAGATTTTGTAAAACAATCAATTCTGAAGATTTCCCTATAGCTATAGATCCATATAGAGAATCCATATTTAAGGCTTTAGCTCCATTATAAGTGGCTGCTTGCAAAAGGTGAGGCAATAAAATTTTAGGATATAAACGTTGGAGCATTTCTATTTCTGATAAAATATTTAATGACGTATTTGAAGCTAAACTATCTGTACCTATACAAACTATATCTTGATATTTTTCCCATAAAAAATAAGGAGGCTTATGTTGTTGTATATACTCATTAGCTTGCGGACAAATACACAAAAATAATTTTATATTATTACGATGAAAAAAAGTTTGCAAAAAATCTATATCGCTCTTCGTAGCAAATACATTATGTACTGCTATAAAATGCTTGTTTTTTGTAAAAAAATTAGCCCACTCATTACGTTGAATTATGTCTTGAGTAGGAATAGAAATTTTTAAAAAATCATAAAAAACTTTCATCTTACCATAATGACCATTCGCCCAATCTATCTCATCCTGACTTTCATGATAATGCATACACACAATAGGATTGTCTACACCATATCCTATCTTTTGAAACAAATCCCTACTCAAAGAATATGGAGCATGAGGAACTAAAGTAGCCTTCAAGTTTTTCTTTAAAAATAAGTCTCTTAGTTGTAAACCTTCATTATATTTTTGTGATGATAGATTAGTATCTACACCCAATATTTCTACAAAAGTATGATATGTAATTTTTGATTTTTCTTTTATGAGAAGAGTATCCGGCTGATTAGAAATATCTCCTACTAATGAAATTCCAGACTGATACATTTTTTGATCTTGGAGTTCCGCATATGCAATTATTTTTTCCTCTAAATTTTTTTTTTTTAGCAATACTATTTGTTGCAAAAAATTCGACATTCCTATATGTTTAGGAATTTTACGATCAAACAAAGAAAGTTCTAAATGACAATGAACATTAACAAACGCAGGACAAAGTATACCATCTACCTTCAAAATATCCTCTCCAGCATCATCAAGCTCTATTATATCTATAATTTTATCATTGTCTAACACTACCACAGGCGTATTTTCCAAAAATTTTACTCCTTCAAATAACTGTTTTGCTTGTATTTTTTTCATGAATTGATATATAATTTTCAATTACCAAAATTCATCTTCATCGCTTTACGTACTACCTGTAAAGTAGCATCAGCACTATGTCTAGCTTTTTCCTTACCTTCTTTTATAACCTTTAAAAGATACTCCTCATCTCTAAAAATATCCTGAGCTTTTTGGCGTATAGGAGAAATCAGTTGAACCATATCTTGAGACAATTGTTTTTTCATATCTCCATAGCGAATAATACACCTATTATAATCATCTTCAAATTTTTCTATAACACTAGGTTTGCTTACTAAACGCATCAAGAAGAATAGATTCTCTATATAGTCCGGTTTGGATTGATATGATTGGGTAGGTCCTGCATCGGTAAGTGCTTTCATCACTTTTTTATGTATCAAACTATCCTCATCGTGAAGATATAATGTACTCATTTGGTTTTCACTTTTACTCATTTTCCCTAATCCATCCAAAGAGGGTATTCTCAAAAGTTGATGACCATAATTAAAAGCTATAGGTTCAGGGAAAGTATTCCCAAAATAATGGTTAAAACGTTGTGCCAAATTACGTGTCATTTCCAAATGTTGCTCTTGATCTTTCCCTACAGGAACTTTAGTAGCTCTATGTATCAAAATATCGGCTGCCATCAAGGTAGGATAAGTTAATAACCCTGCTGTAATATTTTCTTTATGAAGCTTTATTTTCTCTTTAAAAGAAACTGTTTTTTCTAACTCTCCTTTAGAAGCCAACATATTTACTATCAAATACAATTCTGCTATTTCTGGTACTTGACTCTGAATATATAATACCGCTTTTTGAGGATTAAGCCCACAAGCTAAATGTTCGGCTATTACTCTATATATAGATTTTTTTAAAGAAGATGTATCCAAATGAGTCGTTAAAGAATGCCAATCTGCAACAAAAAAATAACACTCATATTCATATTGCATTTTTACATAATTACACAATGCTCCAAAATAGTTTCCTATATGTAAATATCCTGTAGGTCGAATACCACTTAATACTTTTTCCATTATCTTTTATTTAATTTGTGTAAATCCCACGAAAATACATCTTTTGTACAATTTTTGAAATATGAAAATTATAAGAATTAATAAAGTTCAAAGCTACAAAGTAATGTATTTATTGAAGATGAGCCCTTATTATCCATGCTTTTTTTTCATGTCCATTCAAGATACCTGTCAGTAAATCTGCTACTGAAGGTTCGTTGGCAATTTCTTCTTGTTTTATACCCTTAATCAAACTAACAATATACTTTTCTTCATCTTTTAGTAAATTTTCCAACATTTGTTGAGCATTCAGATTCTATGTACATTCCTTAAGTGTAGCATGCTCTACAAACTGTTTCATTGAACCAATTGGTTGAGATTGCATCATACGGATTTTTTCTGCTAAGCTATCTATCTGTTTCTTCAGAAAGTTCATTATAGTGATTTTCTTAAAAAGTATGAAGTGAAGCAAAATTATATCCCGTAATATTCCAATGAAAATTTCTAGTCTTAGTATACAATACCATACCATCTGCCAATAATGTAGTCAGTATTTTTACTATAACTATGTTTTAATTATTTTTTGCCATAGTATACATTTTTTTTATTTAATACAAAAATACTTTATTAATTTCATTTTAATCATATATATTTCAGTTCCCATAAAAATCGTATATTTGTAAGTTAAAAATTATAAAACTCCCCATGAATAATTATTTGAATGAGCATAAATCTTTAGAAGATTTTACTTGTACAATATGTGAATGTTTGAATTGCCTTAAACACTTTGAAGATGTAAGTAGTTTTGATAAAAAAAATTTGGAAGGTATAGTTAAAAAACAAGAATATAAAAAAGGTAATTCTTTATTTATAGAAGGTCATTTTGCAAAGGGTATTTATATCATACAAAAAGGAAAAGTAAAACTTGCATATACAGGAATTAATGAAAAAGAGCAGATTATAAGGCTAATGAAAAAAGGAGATTTGGTAGGCTATAGAGCTTTAATTAATGATGAACCTTATCAAGCCTCTGCTGTTGCAATAGAAGATTGTTTTATATGTTTTATTCCTAAAGATTTATTTTTAGATGTTTTACAAAAAAGCCCTATGATGTGCTTTAATATAGCAAAATTATTATGTAAAGATTTAAAATTTGCAGAACAACGTATTGTATCTCTGACTCAAAAAAATATGAGAGAACGTATGGCAGATGCTTTATTATTTTTTATTAAAGAATATGGATTTTCAAAAGATGGACAAACTATTGATGTTATTTTTTCAAGGTCAGAAATATCAGATTTTGTAGGTACTTCTATAGAAAGTGCCATTCGTATTTTGTCTGAATTTCAAAAAGATAAAATTATTGAGTTAGATAGAAAAAAAATAAACATTATTAACTATAATAAACTGCTCAATCTTTCTAAAGGGTAATCTGTAGTCTATCAATATGAAAATTTTAGTAACTGGAGCAACTGGATTTATTGGTACTCATTTATTAGAACAATTAGTATCCAAAAATGTATCTATAAAAGCTATTTTTCATAAATCAGAACCTCATTTAAGTACTGCCATTATTAAACAAATAGAATGGATAAAAGCTGACCTTACAAATTTATCAGCTCTTAAAGATAGTTTTGATGATATTGATCAAATATTTCACTGTGTAGGAACTCCTCTCCGCTCTGCTTGTCAAGAAAACTTAAAAAATCTTTTTAATGGGACTAAAAATATAGTAAATTTAGCTATTGCTCATAATATAAAAAAAATACTTTATGTAAGTAATATCTCTACATTAACAACTATTAATGAAAAAGGATTACTTCAAGAACAGCTCCCCAATTCCTTTTTTTCTCAATGGCATGATAAAGAAGAAATATTATACTTTGAAATAGAGAAAGAAATATGGAGAGGTATGGCAGAGGGGTTATCTTCTATTATTATAAACCCTACTCATATATTAGGACCTCATAATTGGAAAAATTTAAATAATAATTTATTTACGCACATATATCAAAATTCTTTCTTAGAAAGTTGCCCTACGGGTTGTAATGGATTCGTTACTCTACAAAATGTTGTAGAAGCCATGATACTATTAATGCAAAGTAATGTATGTAATGAACGCTTTATTATTAGTGCGGAGAATAGGAGTTACAAAGATATTTTGTTGCTCATCTCCAAAGAATTTAATAAACCTTTGGGCTATAAACCCCCTAATAGCTATAAAATTAATCAAATTATTATTAGAAATTCTATTTCTCATTTTTTTAATAATGATAAAAATACACTTAATAAAA
>JBOFDP010000077.1:0-8146 GCA_051647125.1 Chitinophagaceae bacterium
ATTCCTCTTGTTGGAAAAAAGTCAGAAAAGAAACATTGGGGAATTTTAGAAAACACTGTTGCTGTTGTTGATTACATCAACAAAGAAAAAAACATAATTCACGCAATTACAGCGGAAAATAAAGAAGTTGCTTTCTCTCAAATTAAACCTGATCTACAAATTGGAGATTTTGTCACCTCCAAGAGTTACATCAAAAAAGTAAAAGACGAAAAAAGAACAGAACTGCGACAAATTCAGAAAATTGACAAAGGTTCTGTTCTGTCAAAATTCCAAACTCAAATTGCAATTGTTAACGGAGTGAATGGACAAAAACAATTATTTCATTTTATAATCAGTCATAAGTTACAAGGAATTATTAAATTCACAGAAACAAATCTAAAACCAAATGAAGTCGATTTGATCAAACTTACATTTACCACTAAAACAGATAAAGATAAAAAACTACGTATAAAAATATTAAGTATTGAGCCCACAGAAGAAATAAACATTGATTTACGAAAAGAGATTATTGGGCTTTTAGAAGTAAAGTACAAGAATAGTCATTATGATAATTCTGATGAAAATGGGAAATTCAACAAAATAATTCCAGACTTCGCATTTATTGAAGAAGATTATTATGTTCCAAACTACCTTTTAGAAAAACACAATATAACTAACGATTGTAGAATAAATGCAAGAGTAATTTATGCAGAGGATAAAATGCAAGCTCCAAAATGGAAAGTAATAGACCTGCAAAGAATATGATAAAGTAGCGAATAATATAAAATAAAAACGATCAAAATTTACTTTTTGGTGTAAGTTCCGGAACTTGCTAATTTTCAGCATTATTTGGCGGAGAGAGAGGGATTCGAACCCCCGGACCTGTTACAGTCAACGGTTTTCAAGACCGCCTCGTTAAACCGCTCTGACATCTCTCCACCGGCAAATATATAATATTCCCTATAATTAAAAAAATTCTTTTTATAACCCAGCTCCTTTGTATAACTTTATTCACTTTGCTCAACTACTTCTTTTTCTTCTTCTGTCAACTGTTGTTCCTGCTGTATCGTTTCTCCTTTCTTACCACGCTTTATAACTTGCTGACTTTGCTTAGCTCTTATCTTTTCTCTTTGTTTAGAACCCCAATCTCCAGCTTGTTGCCAATCATCAGAAGCTCCCGCATAGTCTCCCATCATCATTTTAGCAAAAGCCCTAGCTCCAAAAGCTTCAGCATAAGTTTGATGAACATTAGTAGCAAAATTGAGGTTAATAATAGCATCCTCAAAATTATTTAACATAATCTCTGCTATAGCCTTCACATAATAAGCCTCCGCATTATTAAATTTTACTGATAATGCTCTATCGCAATCTTGTATAGCTCCTTTATAATCTTTTTTTCGTATGTATACCCTAGCACGATCTACATACCAAATATCATTAGAAGGATCTATTCCAATTAATTTGGAGTAAGCTCCTATGGCCTTAGGATATTGCCCTAAACCATCATAATTCTCGGCATTTATTTTATAATGTTGAATATTTTTATGGTCAGGCTGAGCTGATTTCTTTAAGTCTTCAATAGATTTATCATATTCTCCTACTTTATTATAGCACAAACCTCTTTTTGAATAAGCCTTTACATAGGAAGGATCTATTTTAATTGCTTTCGTATAAGCCACTATAGCACCTTCATAATCACCCAGAGCATAACGCTCATCACCCATATTAATATACGAATCTACTCCTGGTTGGGCATATACTTTACCATAAAAAAAATTGCTCCAAACAAGCACAAGAAGTATATAAGGTTTCATTCTACACTTTATTGTTATTATCATATCACAAAAATACAATTTGTTTCACATTATACAATTTTTAATTTAATTTTAACCAATAAAAAACTCTCCTAACTCAAAAAATATTTTTGTAGTATTGCTTCGCTCTCCTAATATAAAAAACTCTAATGTACTTATTGATTTTAAATTTTAGTTCTACTGAATGGATAGAAATCACTGCGGTAATTTTTGGAATCCTTTGTGTATACTTAGAGCGTGATGACAAAAATATATGGCTTTATCCTACAGGCCTCATAAGTACCTGCTTGTATATTTATTTATGTCTTAATGCGGAGTTGTATGCTGAAGCTTCTCTCAATATATACTACACCATAATGTCTATATGGGGTTGGGTTTTATGGACACGAAAATCAAGCAAATCCTCTTTAGTAATACAATTTCTTACACCTTTACAAAGGTACCATAGCCTACTCTTATTATTGGTCTTTTGGATAGTCCTTTACCTGTTTCTAAAATATTTTACTAATAGTGATGTCCCTATCGCCGATTCTTTCACTGCTGCGGTAGCTTATACTGCTATGATTTTATTTGTGAGAAAAAAAATTGAACATTGGATATTATGGATTATTACCAATATCGCTTCTATATTTTTATATTATTATAAAGGATTACAATATACCAGTATACAATTCTTCATATTATTAGGTTTAGCCATTCTTGGTTTAATTAATTGGATCAAAATAGAGCGTAAGAATAGGGCATAAAAATATATTATAAAAAATTAATAAGAATTTTTTTATCTTTGTAAGGGTTTGAACGATAAACAAATTACAAAAATATGTCAATTATACAAACACTTAGAGACAAAGCCGCATGGTTGCTATTTATACTAATTGCATTAGCTTTATTAGGATTTATTTTAATGGATTATGCAGGTAGAGGTAATGCAGGGAACAACCTCGTAATAGGGAAAATTGATGGTGTTAATATATACTCTCAAAATTTTGAAGTTGTATATAAACAACGATTAGAAGTACTTAAACTTATGGGTGTCAATACCTCAAATCAAGAGTTGGTAACCAATGCCTCAAATACCTTATGGCAATTATATGAAAACCAAATAGAGTTAGAACCCCTTTTTGAGAAAGCAGGATTTACCGTAACTGACCAAGAGGTACAAAAAGTAATCCTGGGTCAATTTCCAGTACAAGAGGTAATAGGAGAAGTAGCTTTGCAAAATCCAAATACTCGTAGTTATGATCCTAACTACATTACTCAAATGATACAAGCATGGAAAAGTAATAAATTCCCCAATGCCAATATATTACTCAATTTTTATAATCAATTTCTAAAAACTGCCATTTTAAAACAAAAATATATGGCTACCTTTTTGATGACGAACAATATACCTGATTGGTTAAAAAATGAATATCAAAAAGAAAATATGATAACTACGAATGTAGAATATATAAAAATTCCTTATTATGCTGTTCCTAACAATAATCCTAAAAAAATTACAGAAAAAGAAGCTGAGAAATTTGCCCAAAAATACCAAGCTTTTTTTCCAAAAGGAGAAAGCAGAACTATAGACTATATATCTTTTAGTGCAGCACCTACATCCCTAGATTCTATTGCTTGTTATCAAGATATTGAAGCCATAAAAACAGCCTTTGCACAAGCAAACAATGCAAATTTATTAATAGAGGAATCCCCTACGGTAAGATTTAATTTTATTAATCAATATTTCCCTGAAAAAACATACAGCGTATTGCCAGAATTTAATACCATAAAAAACCTTCCTATTGGCCAAGTACATGGTGTATATACTGGTCATTTTCAGGAAGAACCTACTTATGAATCAAATTATATATTAGCCAAAATAACCTCTACTACCCTACTACCCGATAGTGTAAAATTTCGTCATTTATTAATAGCTCTTCCTAAAGAACCTACCGAAGAACAGATTCTTACAGCAAAAGTAAAAGTAGATAGTTTGTATGCAAAATTAAAAAAAGGTGAAAACTTTCAGGCACTTATTCAACAATATAGTGAGGATCAAGATTCTAAAGAAAAAGGAGGAGAATATATATTGAATTATGAGCAAGGGTTAGGGTTAGATAGTAGTTTGTTTAATACCCTTTTTAAAGGGAAGGTACGTACTTTGGAATTAGTGAAAACAGCATATGGCTATCATATTATTGAAGTATTATCGCAAACTCATTTTCAAAAATTATACAAGGTAGCTATAGCCTCTCGGAAGATAGAGGCTAGCCCTGAAACTATTAGCCAGGCAGTTACTAAGGCTTCTCAACTTAAAGCTATAGTAGGGATGAAATCTACCACATCAAAGTTTATAAATGATGCCCAAAAATTAAATCTAAAAGTAGCTACATCCCAACCCGTACCTAGTTCTATAGCTTCGCCATTTGTCAATAATTTATATTCTAAAGAGATACTGGGGTTTATGTATAAAAATGATAAAAATGCCGTAAGCGACCCTATAAAAGTAGGGAATGATTATATAATAGCTATTCTTACTAATGTGTATCAAGAAGAAGAAGGTTCTTTACCAGCTATTATAGACTATCTTACGGATAAAGAAAAAAAAGATAATGCCTATGCTATGGTCTCTAAGCAAGTAGGTAGCACTAGTTTGCTAGTATCTATAGAAGAGCAATATAAACAAAAAATAGAAATAGCCTCACAAGTAAGTTTCTTAAATTTAATGTTTGCCTCTGAAGGGATAGAACCCAATGCTGTAGGTACTTGTTTTAATAGTGCTGCTTGGAATACAGTTTCAAAGCCCATTAAAGGAAATACAGGCATCTTTTTTATAAAAACAATACATCAACCCTATATCTTAAAAAATGAAGATTTGAGTACCTTTTTTCTTAATAAAGAAGCAAGTATGATAAATAACGTCTTTACCAATTTATATAGTAACCTTACCAGAAATAGTACTGTAAAAGATTATAGAAATAAATTTTTATAGCCCCATGATAGAAAATAAAATTGCTTCTAGCAAATTGATCGTTCTCGATTTAGAAGATTTCTTACCAAAAAAAATACTTACTATTGATTTAAAGCAATTTCTTTTTAAGGAACTCATTCTAAAGGAAAAGGATTTTAGAGAAGCCTTAAAATCTTTCGATTGGGCTAATTTTGAAAATCAATATACAGCTATCTATTGTTCTGTAGATGCTGTTATTCCGCATTGGGCTTATATCTTACCCTTAGTGTATCTTACGCCCTTAAAAGCACGTTGTGTTGTTGGAAATGAGGCTACTGCTATGCAACATTTTCTAATTGAGAACATTAATCATATTGAGAATCAGCATTTTACTAATGAAAAAGTCATTATAAAAGGTTGTGGTAAAGAACATATCCATTCCGGAGCCTACACCGCTATAGCTCAAAAGTTATTGCCTGTAGTACAATCATTAATGTATGGAGAACCTTGCAGCACAGTACCTATATATAAAAAAATATAAGATAGAACGTTTTAGAATCTCTGTTCCCTATTCATTGGTAGGACTATAGTTGGGAGATTCGCTGGTAATAGTAATATCATGAGGGTGGCTTTCTCTAATGCCTGCATTTGAAATACGTGTAAACTTTGCCTTATGGAGCTTTTTTATGGTAGGAGTGCCACAATATCCCATACCTGCTCTTAAGCCTCCCAATAGCTGAAACATCACCTCCTGTAGCATACCTTTATAAGGTACGCGCCCGGAGATACCTTCGGGTACTAATTTTTTTATATCCTCCTCCATATCCTGAAAATATCTATCTTTAGAGCCTTGTTCCATAGCTTCAAGAGAGCCCATTCCTCTGTAGGTTTTAAATTTTCGCCCTGAAAAGATAATGGTTTCCCCTGGAGATTCCTCTACGCCGGCAAATAAAGAACCCGCCATAATCGTTGATGCCCCGGCTGCCAATGCCTTCACGATATCTCCAGAATAACGAATACCGCCATCTGCTATTACAGGAATATGACTACCTTCTATAGCTTTAGACACTTCATATATTGCCGACAGTTGAGGAACGCCTATCCCCGCTATCACGCGGGTAGTGCAAATAGAACCCGGACCAATACCTACCTTCACACCATCAGCCCCAGCATCTACCAACATTTTGGCAGCATCGCCAGTAGCGATATTCCCTACTACTACCTGCAACTGAGGATATTGAGATTTCACTTTTTTCAACATCTCTACCACCGTCTTCGAATGCCCGTGTGCCGTATCCATCACAATAGCATCTACCTGAGCATCTACCAATGCCTGTATCCTTTCAAATACATTCGCCGTAATACCTACCCCCGCAGCCACCCGTAGCCTACCCATTTTATCCTTACTTGCCAAAGGCTTATCTTTAGCTTTAGTAATATCTTTGTAGGTTACCAAGCCCACTAATTTACCTCCTTTATCTACTACGGGAAGTTTTTCTATCTTATAATTTTGCAGTATTTCCGCCGCCTCTTCAAGGTTAGTGGATTGCGAGGTTGTAATTAAATTATCTTGGGTCATCACTTCATCTATGCCTCTATGTATATTTTTCTCAAATCTTAAATCTCTATTAGTAACAATACCTTTTAAATATTTTTTATCATCCACCACAGGGATCCCTCCTATTTTATATTCCCTCATCAAGGCTAACGCTTCGCCTACAGTAGCCCCTAAACTAATAGTAATAGGGTCATATATCATCCCATTTTCCGCTCTTTTCACAATGTATATATGTTTGGCTTGGTTCGCTATGCTCATATTTTTATGCACCACGCCCATGCCACCCTCTCGGGCTATGGCTATTGCCATTTTAGATTCCGTAACCGTATCCATAGCGGCGGAAAGAATAGGAGCTTTGAGCTGAATGGTTTGGGTGAAAAAAGTGCTGAGGTTTACATCTCTAGGTAATATTTCTGAATAAGAAGGTATAAGTAATACATCATCGAAAGTAACCCCCTCCATAATAATTTTATCGGCAATAAATGACATCTCTAAATAGCTTTAATAAACAATTTATTGCACGCAAATCTACACCTATTTTTTGATAATATAATTTTATTTCTACTTATGAAACAATCCGCCTGTTGCTGATGATTTTATATGAATATAAAAAAGAAGCCAATCTTTCAATTGACTTCTAAAAAAACAACAATGACTCTAAGGTCTACAACATTCATCCTATCCAATTAATGGTCTGTATAAAGAACAGCATTTCATTTTCTGTGAAATGCTCCATTAGATTTAAAATTAGTTGGAGAAAAATTAGAAGCTGTACTATAATCTATAACTAAACTAAATTTAGCACCTTTAAAATAACCACTTGTGATTACTTCTGGTGAAGTAGAAGAAACCTTCAATTCAACAGTTGTGACGATATCAAACATAATTCCAACTATTTTAGGAGTTAGTTTTTGATTAAATCCTGTAAAATCCCAAGTGATAGTCTTCTCTCTTGGCACTGCCAAAAAGTAGTTTAAATTTAGGATATTTCTTTCGGTTTTCCAAAAGTTTAAAAAATGATATCTTCATTTCTTCAAAATTATCATTATTACCAATTTTCCAACTAGCACGAAAACCGTTACCAAATAGAGCGTCTGAATATCATGATAATTATTAAAATAAACAGGATAATGTAATTTTGTATTTTCCAATACAAGGTTATCTTTTTCTTTTATTAAATAATTATATAAATTTTTAATACTTTTATCTAATCCACTCAAATCTGCTTTAATAGCAATATTTTCTTCGACTTTTATTTTGCTACTTATGATAAGATTTTTTTGAAACTAAATTTTATTATTCATACTTTCGTATCCATATACATTAAACTGATATTCAAAAGTATCCGCAAAGTGAGATATTGCATCCGCAAGATTAATTGTTGTTTTCCCTGATTTCAAATCATTCAATTGCTCTTGATTTAAGGTCGATTTAAATTTTTCTTTTACATATTTCGTAAGAATAGGTTCCAGAGCCTTTTTTACAGGTAGGTCGCCTTAAACTTCTAATTTTTCAAGATAGATTTAGTTAAATCCTCCGTATCTATAAAAAAGAATTAGGAGAAATTTCTCCTTTATTGTTTTGTTTGGAACTAACTGCCAACAGCAAGCAATATGCCCATCATTGCCCTGACTCCCATTGGAACATGGGAGTCTAACAGATTGATTTTTTGGCAAAATAGGCCAATAAATAGTATATTTCTACTCTCTTTTTTTGGGTAACACAAAAACACTCTTAGTATATTTCTATACCAAGAGTGTAATAAATAAGTTGGCGGCTACCTACTCTCCCGGATTCCTCCAGTACCATCGGCCATAAGGGGCTTAACTACTCTGTTCGATATGGGTAGAGGTGAACACCCTC
>JBOFDP010000078.1:0-2148 GCA_051647125.1 Chitinophagaceae bacterium
GTATTACACCTAATTTATATATTAAGGAAAAACTAAAAATATCAGAACAAGCAATTTTACTTGCCGATATTCAAGCGGAACTTGATAATGGTGAGATTTGTGAATGTGTACAACAATACTATCACCCTAGTTATTATTTTTCTATATCATCTTATCGATAGGATTGTTATTGAAATCAAAAACACTATTAAAAAAAGGTAACTATATATTTAGTCTTACGTGGCTGAATCAAGAGTTTCTCCTATAATATAACTATTGATATTAATGTTGAATTTTGAGATCTGGTGTTTTATGAGAGAGATATTCTTGGTATTCGCTCAGTAAAACAGCAACAAAAATAGCCGTCATTCCTAAAATTTTGGTTTGACTTAACATTTCTACTCCAAAGACAACAGCTGGTATTGTAGCAAAAATAGGTTCTAATGCCAAAATTAGCCCTATTTTAACAACATTTTTAATATATTTTTGTCCGATGGTTTGAAGTAAAAAACATAAAACTGATCCCATAGCTCCCAAATAGACTAGAGCAATGATTGTCTCAACAGTCCAATTTGAAGGGATTGATTCTTGAGTAAGTCCTGAAAAAATATATCCTAGAAGAGCACAACTTGTTAACTGGGCAATATTAAATTGTATAGGCACAGCATTTTTTAAAAAATATGATGTTGAAATGACATGTGAAGAAAAAAGAATAGAACCAAATAAACAAAATAAGACACCTGTATTCATAACAAATACATGATCTGCTGTCAAATTAAAAAAATACACTCCGATAGTGGCTAAAATAATAGATACCATATATAATGATTTAAATTTGGATCGAAAAATAAGAAAGTTAAGTATCGGTGTGAAAATAACAGTTAATCCGGTAATAAAAGCTGCGACAGAGATATCAACTGTAATAAGCCCATAATTTTGGCTTGCAAAAGCTAAAAAGAGAAAAATACCCGTAAAACCACCGGATAGCCATGTGGATTTGGGGATTTTAAAAGGATTACATTTAAAAAATAATAGAACAACAAATGAAAAACGAATCCCTATTAAATAAAATACAGGAACATTACTCGTTAATAGAAATTTTTGAAAAAAGTATGTACCACCCCATAGAATTACAGCACCATACATACATAGTGTGCCTATAAGTTCTGGATTACTTTGATTTTTTTTCATTTATTTGAATCCTAATATTGATATTATTACAGTATCTCTATATTATAGTGGGGATATTTTTAAAGTCAACTATATGATAAAAATAATTCATTGCTCTTGGCTAAAGTTAGGAAATTTGCGAGTATATAGTAAGAAAGTTGATTTTGAGGATTGAATAAGTAGTGTTTCATGTATTACTGGAACAACTATAGGTACAGAAAAACGCTAATCGAATGAAGTCCAATATTAGGCATACCAATAGTAATAAACCCCTCTTATTTATAAGAGGGGTTTATACAGTTGCTTCTAAATGATTTAAGCATTGGTGTGTGATAATGATATATTGGTGATATATTGTTCTAATATTGTTAAATCTTCTTTTTCAAATATTGTTTTCATTTCATTGATCCATGAAATTAATGAATGACTTGTTTTAGTTTGATATAATTCTGGGATTGAGCCATGAATAAGCACTTCAACGACAACCTTACTATAAAAGTGATCCCATAAATATTTCCGTTTAGAATCCATACGATACCTTCCTAAATTAATTAGCTTGTATTAAAGATAATTAAAAAAGATCAAATCGTCAAATAAAAACTTAATATTTATTATTATTTTTGGACGATAATCAGAATCTCGGTATCAATGAGTAAAGCAAAATAAATAAAAAAACAACTCCCTAGTAATAGGGAGTTGTTTTTGTGTATCAGGGGTCTAGAATTCAACGATATTTATTGATTATAGATCATTACTAATTAATAAAAAAAAGTAGAATATTTTTATATCAGGAATCTTAGAAAATAGTAGGGATATATACTTGAGGCTATAATGCCCCACGCCTCAAGCGCTATAGTATAAAAAAACACTCATAGAATGCTCTATGAGTGAATTTTATATGGTATTTTTAATCAATACATTCAATAAAAAAAGCTCATAGAGTTTGTATTGCTTGTATTCTTGTAGAAAGTCTTAAATATTTCTATCTAAAAACTTACA
>JBOFDP010000079.1:0-1742 GCA_051647125.1 Chitinophagaceae bacterium
TATCTCATTTAAGTGAGTTGGATGTTCATTTACAAATTGTTGCAAAAGTATTGGCTGTCATTAAAAATATGTAAATATCGTAAATTAATCGATAATTTGATTGCAAAAAACAGGGAAATATAGTATAATTATAGGAGAATTAGAATGAATTTTTATATTTTTAATATTAAACTTCGCTCAACAGAAAGAAAGGGATATGAAGGGTATATTGATTTATTCAATACAGCTGTAGAGCCTAGAAAGTCTTTTAAACTTCCACGTAAAATGATGGTTAGAATACGCCAATACAACACAAGCTATGTATCTACAGAGTTTATATCCCAAGAATTTTTAAAAAAAGACCAAAATCAATTTATTTATGGAAAAATAGTTAAATTCTTAGATATACATGAGCAAGAATGGTTTGATGAATCTAATGATGAGATTTATAAGTATGAAGAATTACCTAAAAATCTTTTCCAGGTGCTCAAGATATTACTTTTTTCTTTTACCCTAGTATTCATAGGATAATAGTTGAAAGTAAAATATCTGCAATTACAATACAGCGATTTTTACAACATTTTTTTGCTGAAGGATTGAAGTTAGGAAATAGAGAGATTGTTGATGTTGAGATAGAGGTAAGTAGTCATATCATAGAACGTATTTTACATTGTAGTGAATTACATGCTTTAAGTATAGAAATTACTCCCAGTAATAGTGATTTTTTTGCAAATGAATTAGAAGAAAATTTAGATACAAATTTTAAGGCTAGTGGATCTAAAAAAATAACTGTTCATATGCAAGATTCTTTTAATAAACAAGGTATTAAGATTACAGAGTTCATTGAAAGTTTATTGAAAATTTCAAAAAGAAATGGTGTAGCTAGTGCAACTATTATAGAAAATGGAAATAAAACCAAAGTTAAGACAAGCAATCACCCTAAAGAACTATCTTTATCGAAAGAAAATAATATTAGTGAGTTTGGCGATAAAATATTTGATACATATAATAGGACTCAAAAGGAAGATGATGCAGAAGAATGAAGAACGTAAAATCAGTGGATTGAAAGCATTACTAAATGATTTTATTCCTATTTATATAAAAACACAAAAAGAGATATTGTATGCGTTTATATGTATTACCCTAATAGTCATATTGATTATATTTTTTATGGAATCAAAAAAAGTAGAATTAATTGTAGAGTTTTTGATATTCACAGGATTGAGGATATTTCCTACAACACTCTCGTTATCACTTGCTACATTATCGTTTATGGCAAGTGGAACTCGCTTACAAGAGTTAGAAAAATCTTTACCAAAAGATAAGAAAATACATGGATTTGCTCCTTATAAATATGCTTTAATGGTATTTACTTTCTTTATTGTGTTAAATGCTTTTGGGCTTTTAACCTTTTGGGCTATAAAAATAATACTACTAATATTTTCTACAGTTTATATACAATATATAGCGTTGTTTTATTGCCTCTTTGTCCAAATGTTAATATTTATTTATATATTTTCTATTATAGCAAGTATGTATACCTTATTTCATATTCAAGAAAAAGACACTCTTGTTTAATCATACAAACATACGAAAACCACCTCAACTAGGGTAGTTTTTCATCCCCCTCATAATCTCAACAATAGCTCTGATCCAACGTTCGGAGATATGGAATTGTTGAGCGAGTGTTGTATAGGAGATGCCTTGTTTGTAGAGGGTATAGATTTGTTTGTTACGGATTCGTCGTTCTGCCGAGTTTATCG
>JBOFDP010000080.1:0-13160 GCA_051647125.1 Chitinophagaceae bacterium
TGCTTCTTATGCGGAGATTATTCCTGGATGTTTTTTTCGGCTTGGTGTTCGTAATGAAAAACAAGGAATTATTCATAATGTACATACTTCTAAATTCAATATTGATGAGCAAGCTATACTTATGGGCATAGAAACATTAGCTTATTTGGCAGGAAAATTTTGGGATAGATAAAAAAGTTAAAATACTTTTTTTATCAAAATAGTACATTCTTCTCTTTTTTGGATATAAATATAATAGATTTATTTACTATATTTGCAAGTACTATGAAGGAAACTGATTCAGTAAGTATAAACCAATGGAGGTGTCCCATGCCTAAATTTGATTTTGATATCATTACATTGGGGCATGGTAGTGGAGGCTTACTAACTAATAGACTTTTAGATTCAGGGATTTTTAATCTTTTTAAAAATCCATTGTTAGATAAAAAACATGATGGTGCAATATTTTCTATGGAAGGTAGGATTGCGATAAGTACAGATAGTTTTGTGGTATCTCCAATATTTTTTTCTGGAGGTAATATAGGAGATTTGGCAGTGCATGGTACTATCAATGATATTGCTATGTGTGGTGCTTTCCCCAAATATCTTACTTTGTCTTTCATATTGGAAGAGGGTTTGACAATGAGTGAATTTTGGGAAATATTGGTTTCTATAAAAAAAGCATCTGAAAATGCAGGAATATGTATTATTACCGGAGATACTAAAGTTGTAGAACGAGGAAAAGGAGATAAAATATTTATTAATACTACGGGTATAGGAGCAGTACATGAGAAAGCAAACATAGATATAGCAAGGGTAACGCTTACAGATAAAATTATTATCAGCGGACCTTTAGCAAGACATGGTATTAGTATTATGAGCCAGAGGCAAGGACTAGGGTTTGAAACTTCTATTTGTAGTGATACCAGACCCTTACATCATATTATACAAACATTGATAGGGCAATTTGGAAAGGATATTCATCTTCTAAAAGACCCCACTAGAGGAGGGGTAGCTTCTGTACTTAATGAAGTAGCTGTAGATAGTAAATTAGGGATTGTATTAGATCAAAAAAGTATGCCTATAGAAGAAGAGGTGGATGCTGCTTGTGAAATATTAGGGTTAGATCCTTTATATATTGCTAATGAAGGGCTTTTTATTGCCATTGTCAAAGACACTATAGCTAAAGAGGTTGTAGATGTACTTCATCAGTGGCAGTATGGTAGTATGGCAAGTGTGATAGGGAAAATGGTAACTGAACATCCTCAAAAGGTATTAATCCAAAGCCATGTTGGCGGGAATCGTGTTTTGAATATGCTTGCCGGAGAGCAATTGCCTAGAATATGTTAATGTATAAAGAAGAGATACAAGTTTTTTATGGGATGCCTAAGGATGAATTTCTTGCCCCAAGGGGTGTATTTTTTTTTGAAGAGAAATTAATAGTTTCTGATACAGGAAAAAATAGAATCCTTATTTGGGAAAAATTGCCTACTTCTGCGTATCACCCCCCTGATATAGTTTTAGGAGAAAATTTAAAATATAGAATAGATGTCTCTTTTCAATATCCATCAGGTATATGGACTAATGGGAAAATGCTTATAATTGCCGATGCATGGAATCACCGTGTATTGATATGGAAGAAATTTCCTACTCAAAATAATGAACCCGCAACTATTGTTGTTGGACAACAGGATTTTATACACAACCATCCTAATCAATTGGGTGTAGGAACAGCTCCTACTGCGAGTAGTTTATATTGGTGTTATGGGGTTTGGAGTACAGGTCAAGACTTATGGATTGCAGATACAGGCAATCGTAGAATACTATATTTTGATCATATTCCAAAAAATAATGGCGAAATGGCTAATAGTGTAATAGGACAAGTAAGTTTTGAACAAAGAGAGTATAATCCTCAAAATGCAATTTGGCCATATAGTATAAAAATTTCGGATAATGGAGAAATGATTATTGCAGATACTCAGTATTATAGATGCTTGCTTTGGCATGATTTTAGAACTTCATATTTACAACCTGCTGATGTTGTAATAGGACAGCCTGATTTTGAAAGTAATGGGGCAAATCAGTATAAGCTTTTTCCAGATGCGAATACTTTAAATTGGTGCTATGACGCATGTTTTTTTGATAAACAATTATTGGTTGCAGATACGGGGAATAGTAGGATTTTATTATGGAATAGTATACCTCAAAAAAATAATGTATTGGCAAATAATTTAATAGGACAAAAAAAATTTAATACGAATGGAGAAAGTTCTTTGTCAATGACCAATTCTACATTAAAGAATCAAATGTATTGGCCCTTTGCTGTAAATAGTTATAAAAAAAATATTGCTATTGCAGATACTGGAAATAATAGAATTTTACTGATAAAAAATATTAATAATAAATAAAAATAATTATGGTTGAAGTATTATTCGGGGTACTTTTCTTAGGATTTACCCATACATTTGAGGCCGATCATCTTGTAGCGGTAAGCAGTATTGTCACTAGTAGAACAAAATTTAAACATAGCCTTAGAGATGGAATATATTGGGGCTTGGGTCATACCAGCACCATACTTATGGTAGGCTTGTTAATATTAGTACTTAAGATAATAATTAAAGAATCTGTATTTCAATATTTAGAATCTTTTGTAGGTGTTATGCTTATTATGCTGGGAGTTTGGAGATTAACTAAATTATTGAAAAAAAAACACTCTCATCAGCATACAAATAAGGACAAAAACATTGGTCTTGCTTATGGTGTTGGCTTGGTACATGGGTTAGCAGGTAGTGGAGCTGTGGTTGTAGGGGCGATAACAATGTCCAGTATATCTTGGGGTGTGAGTTATTTATTAGTATTTGGCTTAGGATCTTTATTGGGTATGATGTTGGCTACTAGTATATTAAGTATTCTTTTTACTAAGAAGTATATTAATAGCAGTTATATACAAATAATACTTACTTGGATTTCTGCTTTATTATGTATAGGTTTGGGAATATATGTGATGTATGAGAATCTTTTTGCCATCAACTAAGATATAAAATTTTGTATATGTAAAAAAGATTAGATTTAATTATAGTTTTTAGGATAAATATTATTTATTTTGCATAATAGGTAATTGAGTTTTTAGAAGTTAGTAGAAATAGAATACTTAGAGAGAAAAAACAAAGTATCTTTGCTAAAGAACTAAAACGTATTTTTATGATATAATGATGAAAATTGTTCATTCCCCAAAAATTGTATGGATAGCCTTTTTTTTATTGAGTGCTTTTTCCTCCTATGCTATAGTACAAAAAACTATTGTGATAGGGATTACTTATGATTTACAGTTTGCTATAGATAGTGTAGTCCAACAGTTTGTAGAAGATAACCCTAATATAAAAGTACGTATAGAGAGGGCTACAAATAATGAATTATATTTCCAAGCTAAGGATTTTGATGTAATTATCTTCTCAGAGTTAGATTATGCTAAAATATTGGCTATAAAGAATGTGGTAGAAAAGGATTTTATTCCTATAGGCTATGGGCACGTAGCTCTTTTAGCGAATTTAAAAAAAATGGATGCTGGTAAAAATGATGTAAAAGGTATTTTATTATATGATGAAATTAATTCTTTAACAATTCCCAAAAAGGCTATTTCTACTTATGGGAAGATGGCTATAGAATATCTTAATCATATACGTGCTACCGAATATTTAGGAGATAAAATAAAACTACGAGATACAGATATTATTATAGGATTAATTGCTAAGGGAAAGCTTGATTTTGCAATTATTCCTTATTCGCTTTGCTTTTCTAAAAAATTTAGTTCTAATAATGTATTTATTCCTCTGCCTACTAATGACTATACCCCTAATCTTGTTGTAGCTACTGTGATTAAGTATAAAAAAAATATTGATGAGGCACATCTTTTTGTGCATTATTTAAAGACACCTTCTGTAAATGCTATTTTTAAATATTTTGGATATACAGAAAATCCTCAATTTTTGTAATTGATATTTTTCTATCATGGTTACGCAAAAAAATTCGTTAACTATAATAAAAATTTATTTATTAACAGTTTCTGGGTTTTTATTATTTGGAAGTATAGCTCCTTTCTTCTTAGATTATCCATTTATTCATGGTACGGTATTATTTTTTTTTGTATTAATACCGGGCTTTTTTAATGCCTTTTCTATATATTACATTACTCAATATTTTTTCTCCACATCATGTATATTGAGGGATAGAATATCGCTTATTTTATTTTATTCTGCTAGTATTTTTTTAGGATTAAGCTTTGTGAAAGGAAATGATTTCTTTCTCTTATGGCGGAGTAGTATATTTTTAGTATTATGTAGTATGTGGGTACTTTCATGGCATTTTATGGTGTTTATTTATAGAAAAAAATATTTGTCTAAAATCCATTCTTTTATCGTATTTTCTTTTGTGTGTGTACATGGTTTTTTTCTTATAATCATGCCTTATATCTTACTGATTTTAATATTTAATTCTATAAATTTTAAAGATATTTTTTGGAGTATTGTCCATCCAATTAGTTATGCTTTTATTATTTTAATGATTGGTATTATGGCAGATCGTATTTTTGAATATAGAGATCGTTTTATAGTCCTTTTTCATCATACGATTATCTTATTACTGGTTGGTTTAGGATTAATATTCTATCTTGTCTATGTATTGCAAAATAAAAACCCCTTTGGCTCGGAAGCTTCTATTAATTTAACTATGGTAAGTGGAGTTCCTATATTTTTTTTATTGATTTATTGGATTATTGCTTTGTGGAAAAATAATATTTCTCTCAATATAGATACTTGTTTTGCTTTGATGTGTATGAGCTTATTTATTTTTGGCGGATTAATGGATATATTTTTTATACACTATCATTTGCCTATTCGTTTGGGAGATACTTTTTTTACGGTAGCTCATTTTCATTTAATTATAGGTATCTGTATAGCGATGTCATTTTTAAGTTGTATTTACCATAATTGGAGACAAATATTTATAAAATGTCATCCTAAAATATTAGATAATAGATTTTCTAAAATTCATTTTTGGACTACTTTTATAGGAGTTTATGTTATTTTTTCTTTAATGTATTATGTTGGACTTATAGGCATTCCTAAGTTATATTTTACACCTGTAAAAGACCTCAATTATTACATAGGTTTTTCTTCCTACACTATCATGAGTATTTCTATCATAGTATGGGTCATGCAGATAGCTTTTATTTTTTATTTATTAAGGGCAACTTTTAAAAGCTACTGTTCTTAAAAAGAAAATTTCTATAATATGAGTATTTGTATTAATTTTGCACCTAATAAAATTATTATTTATTCTTCATGAGATTATCAAGTTTTGATTTTAAAGTACCTTTAAATTTAATTGCCCAACATCCTGCTAAACGTAGGGATGATAGTAAGTTATTAGTGATAGATAAGCAAACAGGAGCAATGGAATCACGGAAATTTAGAGATATTATAGAATATTTTGAAGAAAAAGATACTTTTTTAGTAAATGATACTAAATTATTTCCTGCACAAATATTTGGTAAAAAAGAAAAAACAGGAGCTAAGATTGAGGTTTTTTTATTGAGAGAATTGAATAAAGAATTATGTATGTGGGATGCTAATGTAGAGCCAGCACGTAAAATTAGGGTGGGCAATAAATTATATTTTGGCACAGGTAGCGATTTTGTTGCTGAGGTAATAGATAATACAACGAGCAGGGGTCGTACTTTAAGGTTTTCTTTTAATGGTAATGAAGAATTATTTAGAACTATGCTTGAAAAATTTGGTAATATCTCTTTACCTAAATACATAAAAAGAAAAATTGACGAAAAAGATAAAGAACGTTTTCAAACTATATATGCTAAAACTGAGGGGGGTATTTTACCTTCTATGGCAGGATTACATTTTACAGAAAATTTGATAAAAGAAATGGAAATAGAAGGTATAATTTTTGTTCCAATTACTGTACATAATAGATTAAGCATAAATAGAGAAATTAATATTGAAGATTTAAGTAGGCATAAGTTAGAAACGGAATATTGCCAAATATCAGAGCGTACAGCTCATATTATTAATAAAACTAAGCAAGAGAAAAAACGTGTATGTGCAGTTGGACTAAGTGCCTTGCGTAGTGTAGAAAATTCTTTGAATACACATAACAGAGTTATTCCTTTTGATGGTTATCTTAATTGGTTTATATATCCACCTTATAAGTTTCAGGTATTAGATAGTTTATTGACTAATTTCCATCCTCCACGTACGCCATTGTATATAATGACTTCTGTTTTTGGTGGTGTTGATTTGATAAAAGAAGCTTATAAAAAAGCAATCAAAGAAAAATTTAGGTTTTATGCCTATGGTGATGCCATGCTTATTCTATAGTCTTCTTTCTCTTACACTAAATTTCAATATCTTGTAGTGCATAATATGTACTATTCTTTACATTTTGTAGATATCCTTCCTCTCTAAGAGAGTTATTATACGCTATACCTTTTTAAAATCGCTATAATATAAATACATACTTTTATCTAAAAAAACAGAAATATGATAAATATCATAAATTTGTAGTATTATTTTTAATTTAAATAAAATTATAATTATGGGTAACAACCCCAATGATATAGTATCTTTTAAAACAGTAAAAGGTGGTTCTGCCACGGCTATTTATGGGTATAGAGTATCTTCTGGATATACATCAAGAGGGGGGATTAAACACTTCTACTTTTGAAAGAGGGACTGTAGATATTTCTTTATCACCTACTTTTTTAAATAATCATTTAACGCTCAATAGTGATACCAAGGGAATGTTAATGAATAATCGATGGGCAAATGGTGGGGCAATAGTTTAGGGTTGATGGTAGTTTTCAGTTTGCACCTGGCAACCAATTTGGTTATTTCTCTGAATCCGCCTTTGCATGTCGTATATTAGAAGAGCAATTTATTCTTGGATCAAAAAATAATATTTTATCTAATTTAAAATTCTATTTAGGTTGGGTATTATAGGGTAACAAGATTTTGGGGGACGATTATGGTTTCTTGCCCACTTATAGTGTAGATACTCCTAATCCTGGAAATTCTTATTTAATTAATGGACAATATTTTCCATATATTAATGCGTATGATGCCAATTTAAAGTGAGAGCAAACCACTACTTAATTAATATAGGATTGGATTATGGATTTTTTCAAAATAAAATTACAGGTTTGGTATAGAAAGACATCTAAGTTATTGAATACAGTATCAATTCCCGTAGGGTCAAATTTTACCCTCTTATTATGGACATTGAGCGTTATTACTGGGCATTCTTATAATGCGGATGCCGATGGTAATTTTGAAAGTACTGGTAATAAGTTTAAAATAATAAGAGACCAAGGAAAGTGGACACCTCCTTGTTGGGGAATATCAAGTGGGAATCCAGCTTTTAGACCTGATGATACACGACCAGATGTAGAAAATATTAAAATTCCTACTACTGGAGGGTATAAAATATCTCTTTATTCTATAAGACAATACTTGTAGTATAACGAATACTACTGTACCCACTGAATATACCAATATGGGAATGGTAGGTACTATAATTGGTTGGTAGGCTGGCAAAGATATAGCTATGATTTCTATACAAATTCCAAATATGATTATTTGGTATACTACTTATACTTTTCAGAAACTGCAGAAATAATTCGGGAGGAATTAAGATAGATGAACACCAATGTTCTTTTTCCCATTTCCTTAAAAGGAGGAGATAATTTTTCTATGCCGCAGGTACATATAGTTTTATTGAATGATATTGATGGCTGTTCTTATTTTCTAAAAAAATAATCTTCATAGCCCTTAATCTAAGATTTCTACAAAATAAATAGTAAAAACGGGTTTTTCTTGCTATTTATCTATATAAATTATTGCGTATACAATAAAATATAGAGGTTATTCTTAAATTTTTTTTCTAATTTTGTAAGATAAATTTTTATTTCATTATGTCATTTAACAAAGAAAACATAGATTTTAATCTCCCTTATAAAGTAAAAGATATTCATCTGGGTAATTTGGGAAGAAAAGACATCTTATTATCTGAAGCTGAAATGCCTGGTCTTATGGCATTAAGAGAAGAATACAAAGGAAAATATCCTTTAAAAGGTGCTCGCATTGGAGGATGTGTTCATATGACTATACAAACAGCAGTACTTATAGAAACTTTGAAGGAATTAGGTGCTGAAGTTCGTTGGAGTTCATGTAACATTTTTTCTACTCAAGATCATGCTGCTGCTGCTGTTGCTAGTGGTGGTACACCAGTTTTTGCGTGGAAAGGAGAATCTGAGGATGAATTTGAGTGGTGTATTCAACAAACTTTATTTTTTGGGAGTAAAGACCAACCTCTTAATATGATTATAGATGATGGGGGGGATCTTACCAATATGGTGATAGAGCATTATCCTGAGTTGTTGCCAGGGATACGAGGATTGAGTGAGCAAACTACCACAGGAGTGCATCGTTTATATGAAAGAATGAAGCAAGGTACTTTACCTTTGCCCGCTTTTAATATCAATGATTCTGTAACAAAGTCTAAATTTGACAATAAATATGGTTGTAGAGAAAGTTGTATTGATGCTATACGTCGTGCTACTGATGTGATGATGGCAGGAAAGGTGGCTGTGGTGGCAGGATATGGCGATGTTGGGAAAGGATCTGCAGATTCTTTGCGTGCTGCAGGATGTAGGGTTATTATTACAGAGATAGATCCTATTTGTGCATTACAAGCAGCTATGGATGGCTATCAAGTCAAAAAAATGGATAGTGCTATTAAAGAAGCGGATATAGTGGTTACCACAACGGGTTGTTGTGATATTATTACAGAGAAACATTTTAGATCCTTGAAGGATAAAACTATTGTATGTAATATAGGTCATTTTGATATAGAGATTGACATCGCTTGGATTAATAATAATTATGGACATACTAAAGAAAATATTAAACCACAAGTAGATAAATATACCATTGAGGGCAAAGATGTTATTGTTTTAGCGGAGGGGAGATTGGTAAACTTGGGTTGTGCTATGGGGCATCCTTCTTTTGTGATGAGTAACACCTTTGTTAACCAAACTTTGGCACAAATAGAACTTTGGAATAATTATAAAAATTATGAAAAGAAGGTATATATTCTCCCTAAACATTTGGATGAAAAAGTAGCTACTCTTCATTTGAAAAAAATTGGTGTAGAGCTGGATATTCTTACCCAAAAGCAAGCAGATTATATTAATGTACCTATACAGGGTCCTTACAAGGCTGAACATTATAGATATTAATCATGTTATCAGAAAATATCAAGGCTAAAAAATATAAAATGCAACTCTTATAAAGTTGCATTTTATATGATAAATATTAATTAACTTAAAACTGTACTTTCTTTATTTTTTATACTGTAGGGTTATAAAAATAACTTGTTCTTTATAAGGACAAGTTGTAGGGGTAAAAAATAATACCTTTTTATTATTTAAAAACTATAATTTTGGAAATTCTTTTTAGTTAAAATTTTAATTTATAGAAAAATGCCTATAGATGTAGTTGTTGCTGATGAAACCCATTTAAAATATGTAATTACTATTAATGATGAAATTGATAGGGGAGTGAAGGCTAGGGGAACGGGCATAGCTCGAAGAACGGATGAATATATTAGGAATAAAATTATAGAGGGCAAAGCTATTATTGCTTTAGAGGGGGATAAATTTGTTGGTTTTTGTTATATAGAATCTTGGGAGCATGAAAAATTTGTAGCCAATTCAGGGCTTATAGTGATTCCTGAATATAGAAGTGCTGGGGTAGGGAAAAGAGTTAAAAAGGCAGCTTTTGAGCTTTCTCGTAAAAAATTTCCACAGGCTAAATTGTTTGGGCTTACTACTAGTGAGCAGGTTATGAAAATAAATACTCAGTTAGGATATGTACCAGTACCTTTTACCAAACTTACGGATGATGAACAGTTTTGGAATGGGTGTAAATCTTGTCAAAATTATGATATTCTTACCCGTACTAATAAAACCAAATGTTTGTGTACGGCTATGGTGTATGACCCCTCAACAACCACTTATAAAATAGGTATTGCTGGAGGTGCGGGATATACAGGTGGAGAACTCATTCGTTTGTTAATACATCATCCTATAGTACAATTAAAATATGTATATAGCGAATCTTTTAAGGGGCAACCTTTATATGCGGTGCATCAAGATATGTTGCATGTAAATATGAATTTTTCGGATATTGATTTTTCGGATATTGATATATTATTTTTGTGCCTGAGTCATGGTCAATCTATAGAATATTTAAAGTATCATACTATTCCTAAGAGTGTAAAAATTATAGATTTAAGTCAGGATTTTAGATTAAAGCAACAGGCGAATGGATTTGTTTATGGATTACCAGAATTAAATAGAGATTTAATATATAAAAGTCAATATATTGCTAATCCTGGATGTTTTGCTACGGCAATACAGCTCGCATTATTACCTTTAGCCACCGATCATATTTTGCCTAAAGAAATAAATGTTTTTGGAATAACAGGATCTACAGGAGCAGGACAAAAACCTACTATTGAAACACATTATAGTATGAGAGAATCGAACCTCTCAAATTATAAAGTATTTAATCATCAACATTTACATGAAATATCAGAAACTTTAAGCTCAGCAAGTGCTACAAATCAGCTATTTGATATTGCTTTTGTTCCTCTAAGAGGTAGCCTTACTAGAGGTATTATTGTGGATATAATCATAAGAACAGATATAGATATTTTGAAATTGAGAGAAAAATATGAGGTTTATTATGAGCATCATCCTTTTGTATGTATCAGTGATACACCTTTGTTTATTAAGCAAGTTACCAATACCAATTATTGCTATATTCATCTTGTTCAAGAAGGTCATAAAATACTAATTACAGCAGTGATAGATAATTTACTGAAAGGGGCTTCTGGACAAGCTATACAAAATATGAATTTGATGTTAGGAATAGAAGAAACTACAGGATTACGTTTGAAAGGGAATTATTTTTAACTCCTTTTTTATTTAGTAATATAGTCTAAAACTTTCGCGTACCTTTGTAAGATATTTTAATAATATAATCAACCTATGGATATTACAATTTTAATACCTTTGTTAAATGAAGCAGAATCTATATCGGAACTTTATAAATGGATAAAAAAAGTATGTGAGAGAGAAGATTTTTCTCATGAAATTATTTTTGTAGATGATGGTAGTACAGATAATTCTTGGGAAGTTATAGAATCATTACAAAAAAAAGATGTTTGTGTACGAGGGGTTCGTTTTCAGAGAAATTACGGAAAAGCTGCGGGGCTTGATATAGGTTTTAAAGAAGCGAAAGGAGATATTGTAATAACCATGGATGCTGATTTGCAGGATTCCCCAGAAGAAATTGTAGATATGCGTAAGATGATATTAACACAGGGATATGATTTAGTAAGTGGATGGAAAAAAAAAAGATATGATAATAAAGTTACTAAAAATATTCCCTCTAAATTGTATAATAGTGTAACAAGTAAAATGTCAGGTATTCAATTACATGATTTTAATTGTGGGATTAAAGCATATAAAAAAAAGGTGATAAAAACTATAGATATTCAGGGAGATATGCATCGTTATATTCCTGTGATAGTCAAATGGAATGGATTTAAAAAAATAGGTGAAAAAGTGGTGGAACACCGTCCACGAAAATATGGAGTAAGCAAATTTGGATGGGAACGATTTCCTAATGGTTTTTTAGATTTGTGTACTATTATGTTTATTAGCAAATTTGCTAAACGTCCTATGCATTTTTTTGGATTATTAGGGGTTTTATTTCTTTTAATAGGACTATTTTCTACAGCATATCTGATATATATGAAATTTTATGAAAGCTATAATATTACTAATAGAGCTAGTTTTTTTATTGCAATAGCTACTATAATAATAGGGTTTCAGATGTTTTTGACCGGATTTTTGGCAGAGTTGATTATTCGAAATTCTGATAAACCATATTATACCGTAGCGGAAAAAATATAATTTATCGACTACCAAAAAGCAAAGATCCTATTCTTATCATATTACTTCCTTCTTCTAAAGCTATTTGATAGTCGTTACTCATGCCCATAGAAAGGGTGTTGAAGTTAAGTATTTTATTTTTATAAGACTGTAACTGATCAAAAAAAACTTTTAATTTTTTGTATTCTTGTCGTATCCTTATTGTATTCTTAGTAAAGGTAGAAATTCCCATAAGTCCTTCTATTCGTATATTGGGAAATTTTTCGGGACAAATATTTGAAATTTCTTTTTCTAAGATTTGTATTGTAAATCCAAATTTAGATTCTTCTTGGGCAATATGTACTTGTAAAAGACATGGTATAATCCGCTGATTTTTAGTAGCATAAAGATTAATTTCTTTTAGTAATTTAATGGAATCTACACTTTGTATAAGATGTATCCAAGGGGCAATATACTTTACCTTATTGGTTTGTAGGTGTCCTATAAAATGCCAATAGGGGGAGGAATTAAAGTGTTGCTGTTTTTCTACAAGTTCTTGTACATAGTTTTCACCAAAATCAAATTGTCCCATATTTAAAAAATCCTTTATATCTCCTAAAGGCTTTGTTTTTGATACGGCAATTAGTTTGGCTTTGTAAGATTGAGTATCTTGTATAAGTTGTTGATATATTTTTTTATTAATCATAGTGTGGCTCTATTTTTTAATAAGGAGTAGGTATAAGAAAGTCTAAATTTTTCATTCCAAGACTACGTACACTAATAAAACCTTCAGCATATTTTGTACCTATATTTTTGCCCCAAGTACGATGTCTTGCCTCCCAGGATTCTAAGAATGAAGCAGAAGAAATATAAGTAGCTGGTTCATCAGAAGCATATACTTTGGGTACATGAAATTGAGAAGCATAAGCACAAACAGCACTTATTTTTTTATCCCAATAATTACTTATATCAATAAAAAAATGAGGCTGAAGAGTTCTGTCTTGGATATAATTAAATAAGAAATAAGGACGCCAAGGATATTGAGTTTTACCTTGTAAAGAGGTTTTTACTTTGGAAAGTCCTGCAAGAAAAAAAGCATCATAAACTAATTTAGCTGCTTTTCCATGATCAGGATGTCTATCTTCTGGTGCATTACAAAAAATAATATCTG
>JBOFDP010000081.1:0-11576 GCA_051647125.1 Chitinophagaceae bacterium
AAGAGGAATATACTTGTATTCTGTAATGACATTTTTTTCATAGCAATAAAACTTATTTTTAGTTTCTTGCTTGTGAAGTTTAAACTTTAAAATTTGTCCTAATTCGGATTTTTTCAATACTTCAAAATGTTTTTTGCTAATTACAAATTCTATTGTTTAACTGTCAGTAAAAGCCAAACGTTCTTTTCCTTTGTTATCTTTCCATTTATCAACCAAAAAACTTCCATCCAATCAAAATCATCATAAGCGAAGTTTTCAGCAAAAGGAATGTATTTTTTGTATAGCTCCAGATTGTCTTTTAAACTTTGTTTGATTGAGTTTGTTTTTTTATAAAAATCGTCATAAAGTGATCACAATTTTCAACCTTTTATTTCTCTATGCTTCTTGTATGCTTCAAGTTCTACAAGTGCATTTTCTAATAAGTTTTCGTTCATTAATATCTTTGCTAAATCTAAATGAATGTTGCTTAAAAAATCTTTGTTTTTTTCTACAATCAATACTTTTGAGAGCATTCCAATTTTTAAAGAATTATCAGAAACAATGCAATTTGAAAACTATTGCCAAACATAATGTTTGTCTGCGAGTTCTAAAACAAGTTGTTTATATATTTTGATTTCTAATCCTAATTCGTTGTTTTTGAAGTGTAGTAAGGCTTTTTCTCTCAGTAACCATTCCTCATCGGGGAATAATTTGATTGCATTTTCATAGGGCTGAATAAGCCATGTTAAATTCTGTTCAGATGTTTGAGTTTGCAAATTTTCAAAAGCCTTTTTAATTGCTTTTGTTGCTAATGGTTTGTAAGTGTTCTCCTCTTTTTTGGTCTTCTTCCAATCGTCACTTCTCAAATTTTCAGGATTCCAATTTTTGAAAAAGTTGAGAAAACGGTATCCGTCATTTTCTTTCATAAATCTTTCTGCAAGATTTAGAATTTCGGAATGCCATTTTGATTGTCCGTGTTTGGAATAATTGTTATTATATAGCTCAAACAAATTCCACAATTCGGAAAACTTATTTTCCTTGTGAGTATTGAAAATATTCCAAAAAATAGTTTCTCTGAAAAGGTCTACAACGGTTTATTTGCTAAGGTCAATTTTACCTAAAAAGTCTTCAATGTCTATTTCGTGGTTTGAGTTTACAAACTCTCTGCAAATGCGTGAAATAAGGGAAGGAATATCTTTTCCGTCTTTATGTCCATTGTGCAAATCTTCATAACGAAGGTTGTCCGGATTTCATAATAGAAAAAAATTGTAAAATTTAAAGTCTCTGTGTGTTTTTGAATAATTTAAAGCAAAATTTAAAATCATAGAATGAAGCATTGACGGTCTTTCATTCTTTAAGTTCATAGAATCTCTAAAAAACGTTCTTACTTCAACCGATGAAAGACTGCTTTCTTCTGGTTTTATGTATCGATAAATTATCCAACCGTAATTTTCATGATGTAGTTCTGTAAGCTTATTTGGAGAAATTAGATTTTTAAAAATCGCTAATGCCTCTTTATTATTTTCTTTTTTGCTAAGTTCTTCTGATTTTTGAATTTCTGAATAGTTTATGTTAATTCTTGGATGAAGAAATTTTTTTTGATTTTGAATTACTTCGTCTTCGTAACCTCGAGAATCTATTGCGTTAAGTTCTCTGAAATAAATTCCAGCTTGGTCTAAGTTTCTGTCTGCTATGTAAAATTTACATAAATCAATAAGAACCCAAACAAATGCTTTTTTTACCCATTCGTCATTGGTATCCTCCGAATACAAATTTCTGGCAACGACTAAAGCCTTGTTCAATTTATTCAGTTTTTCAATTCCTGATAAATCCTGTGTTTCTTTTCGTAATTCAAAAACAGCTTTAAAATCCATAAATCAAACCTTTAACTATTTCTAAAATTGTGTCAGAAGATTTATCCAAAACTTCAATTTTTTAGAAAAATCCTTTTGTGTGGCTCTGTTCACTTGTACCATAACAAACTCTAAAAGTTAAATTGCCTTTATCACAAGTGGCACGAAAAATATCGTGGTTATTATGGGTTTGTATAATTTTTAGTGCAATGTTTTTATTTTCACAATTTTCAAACCAAGTCGAATAAATTTCTTGCCTAAAATCTGATGGTAATTCTGCTTTGTTATCAGTTATTGCACAGATACTTTTCTTTTGAGTTAGACATTTTTCAATATATTGTTTTATGGTGTTTTCATCTGCGATATTGAGGTTTTCAATACGAATATTACTAACAGCAAAATTATATTTTGAGCCTTTGTTGTCAATGTTTAAAATCAATTGTCTATTATTGCTTTGAGGGATAGAATAAAATTCTTTTGTCAAGTGTTCCGAATACTTTTTTGAGTTTTCAAGTAAATATCCATTTTCTTCTAGCAGTTTTGAAATTTCACAAATAGTACCAACTACATTTTTGTTTTCAAGTGATTGAACTTTAACTGTAAATTTTATTTCAACTTCGTAATTCTCGAAAATGAGGAATTCTTTTGAATTTATGGAAACTCCACTTGTAGAACTGTCTTCAAATACACAATTCATAAATGAATTTATTATTTGAGGCGAGATAATATTGACTATTATACATGTTGTAACACCACTATACAACCAACGGAAGTAACTATTGTTTGTGACTCCATCATTTTCTTTTCGGTGTCCTTTGATGATAATTTCGTTGTAGGTAGAACCAATTGCTCTATGAACAGTGATTGCCCAACCGTATTTTCCAAATACTGTATTAACAAATGTAACAAATGGGTCAGAATCCTTGATTTGAAAAAATAGTTTCTTAAAGTGCTTTTTGTAATAGCTTGAAAGTATATTCCTTGAGTTTTTACTTGTTTCAACTTGTTCTTTCTTTTCTTTTGGCAAATTGTAGTTCTTGATAAGTATGCTTATCGTTTCTTTTTCTTCATTTGCAAGGAGGTTGTATTGGTTATCCTGTAATAACAGTTTGTACTCTTGGCTGTCTTCAAATTTTTGCTTCCGTTTTTCAGCGTTAATTTTTGAATTTATAAAGACTCTAAAAGCAATTTGTTCTTCTTTTTTTAAATCATCTTCGCTGTTAAAATAATTGTCCGAAATCCAGATGTCAGATTCTGTAGAACCTACCAAACTTAAACATTTTACACTTATTTTGGAAAAAGATAAAACTATAGAATGTTTTGATTGACGAATTTTAATGGATTCTTGTAGTGATTCTTTAACTGCGAGCACAGTTAAAAACATTCCATTAAAATTCGTTTTGGAATTTGAAAACCGCTTTCATCGGGAATAGAAACATTTTTGTTCACAACTAATAAATCATCCTTTGCTAAATTTTCTCCATTTTGCAAGCATTGTTTTTTTATTCACTTATTTGTTTTCAAACAATCTTTTTTGAGTAGAATAAAACTGCATTATCCGGCTCGTTTGAAAATGGTTTAGCAAACCACGAGTATAAATTTTGAACTCTTTGATTTTCATCTTGTAAATCAATTAAAGTAGTTTCATCAAAACTATAATTCAAATTATTAAAAAGTGAATTTTCAATACTGTTTGCCAAATCGGTTTTCAATTTCTATTTTCCGAATGAATAATCATTGTCTATTGGTTTGCGATAGTGTTTAATTTTTTATTTCTTGTATATCTCAGATAATGTTTCTATATTCAATGCAGAATCCTCGTCTTTCCAAAATGTTAAAGAATATGGGTCACCAATAAATACAATTTTTCGGTTACTTTCTGTATCTATAAATTTGATAATATCTTCTAATAATCGACCTGAACCAAATCGCAATAACTCTGATTGGTTTAGGCTACGACTAACCAAATGAGCTTCGGCAAAAATAATCAATGCTTTTTCATCAATATCTTTGCTTGATTTCAACGGGATAATTTCTTGTAATTCTTCTTCCTGTTTCTATTGATCTGAATTTTCATTTTGTCCTTTAATGTCAGAACCACCCTAGATAACACTATAAATCCCTTCTGTTTCTATGTTGCTTCGTTTTTGAATTTTCTTACTAATTCGTGCAGAGTGCGATCACTTTTCAATTTGTGGAATATTGTGATTTATAGCTTCGTTAGTTATAAAACGCAACCACGAATCTCTATCATCAACATTCATAGATTCTAAAACAAGAATTTCTCCTTTTTCGTCATTGAGAAAATCAATGATATTTTTTTCAACATCATTGTCTATTATTATTACTCTTTTGTCAATAACTTCTTGTGTTTTGGAAATTTCTATGTTTTTATTCCATCTTTCAGCTGGAAAGATACTATTCCAAACTTTTTCAATCTCCTATTTGTAAGTATTTTCACCAGCAAAATCATAAAGAAAGTTGCTTAAATTTGATTCTTGTATAAGTTTGTAATACCGTAGATTGCGGGGAATTTCATTATGAATTTCAATTGGTCCCCAAAAAATATTTGCACTCTCGCCGGATTTATCCCACTCAAATATTTATTTTTTGTAATCAATTCTCTAAAAGCGTTGCGATAAGAGACTAAAATTGCCTAAATGGATTGATGAAATTTGCACCTGTTTTAATTTCTAATAGACTCCTATCTTTTATACTTTCGTTATGCCACTTTATAGTACTAAATTCATTTTCATTTGCAGGTAATTTGATTATTCCTTTGTAATCTTTGAAATAGATAAGTACTAAACCATTTTGTCGTAGTATAAAATAGCATCGGAACGAAAACGAGAATATGATTCATTAAAAGGATTGCCTATCAACAAACCACTATAGCCCAATTTATCGCAAGTGCTTTGTATAATCTCTTACTCTACGAAATTGTTCATTTTTTTGAGTGTGCCCAGTTTTGTTATTTAATACTTCTAAACTCATCCTTTTTTCATTTTTCCCCAGACTATACCAATATTGCCACAAAGTTGTTTTAAAGCAATTTTGGTACTGTTTATCAATTTTAGACCAACCACGTCTGTGATATACCTTTATTCTCTAATATTTCTTTTGCCTTATTCATAACTAATTTTAGTTCATTATTAACTACCTTATTACAAAAGTATAAAATAAAACGATATAATGCACTGTAATATAAGAAAAATAATTCACTTATTATTAGTTTCTATCTTACAATTTTAAGGTAATTTCTCTTACAATTTTAAGGTAATTTCTCTTACAATTTTAAGGTAATTTCTTTTTTCTTTCCTGTCAATCTTTCCATGGTTGATTAAATCCTATATTCAGTATAGAAGTTTATAACCTTTTTATATACAAATTTATTTTTTAATAATTCCATATGTAGGTTAAAGAAATCAGTATCTTTTGTATCAATCTTTTTAGGAAAAAGAAAAATGAGAAAAGGGATAGTTTATAGGATTATAATAATTATATGAGCAGAGCTACTATTATAATTATCTCCTCGTAAGAAGTTGAATAAAACTAAAAATATTAGAAATATTTAGTTTTAGAAGAGAGATAAAATTTTTTTATATATACTTATGTATAAATCTTTGTTCATGATATTAAGCCCAGATAAAGATTGGTAGGTAAGAAATAAGCCAATTCCCAAGAAGGTACCAATTGATAACCAGACACCTTTTAAAGGGGAAAGTATCTGAGTATTTGCTAACCGTTCTCCATAGGTATTTACAAAAAAGAAAACTATAAATCCAATAATAGCTACAACAATAGGCATTCCTACACCTCCTTTTTTGATGATGCTACCAAGAGGAGCACCTATTAGAAAGAATACAAAACAAGCTATTGACAAAGATATTTTTCGATGCCATTCTATTTGATAGCTAATGACATTATTATACATATTTTTTTGTTCTTCAAATAAAAAATTACTTAGTAGGGCATTGATTATATTTTTTGTTTGGAGAATAGTATAGTTACGTAAAGAATCGGGTATACGTTCTATATAAGAGGTTGTAGTAGTGGAAGCAAATTCTTTTTTAGAAGATAAACTATCTATTATATTCGTATTATTAAGACAAAATAAGGCATTCATTTGTAGGCTGATAGATGTTATTTTTCTTTTAATAGAATCAATGTATTTATCCAACTGCCGAACACTAAAAAGTTTTTTATTATTGGTAAAATCTTGATCACTAGTTTTAAGAAAAGACCATAATTGAAATTCTTTTTTGTATTCATCAAAATGGGTACGGGAGTAAGTATTGGTGCCTCCTCCTTGATTTTCTCCTATTCGTTGATAATAAGCACCATCATACAAAGTAAAAAGCAAAGAGTTAGTTTTATGAGAAAGTGCCATTTTCCCATGTTTGGCAAGGATAATATTATTGATATTATTTCCTTCATTTTCATAGATAATAACATCATAAATATCTTGGTTATTTTTATCTTTATAACCAATTTTTAGAATATATCCATCTATTTTATCATAGAATTTACCAGGTTGTAAATCAAATGCAGGTTTTGAGGCGATAATCTCATACATCAACCTATTTTTTTTTAGCTCTGCTTTTGGGATAAAATAGTTGTTAAACATAAAAGCAAATCCGCATAATACAAGTGCTGTAATTCCAATAGGTAACATAATGCGTATAGAGGAAATTCCTGAAGCACGTAATATAACCAACTCCAAAGTTTCTGCCAAATGTCCATAGGTCATGATAGAGGCTATTAGTATTGCCAAAGGCAATGCTAAAGGAACCATTGAAGCTGCCATAAAAAGTAGGCTTTCTAAAATGGTCATAAAATCAGCACCTTTTCCTACAAAATCATCTAAATAAAGCCAAATAATTTGTAAGGTAAGTGCTAATACAGTAACAAAAAAAACAGCTATAAAAGGACCTATAAAGGTTTTTACAATAACTTGGTCTATTTTTTTTAGATGAATTTTCACACGATATGTTAGAGATTAATTACCCAACAAATGTAGTAATTTTTTTACTTCTGCTTCCCACAATAATTTTTGATCATTAATTTCATTAGGCAGTGCAAAATCTTCAATGACTAAAATCGTTTGATTGGAAAGTTCTGTACTTACAATTCTAAATTCAAAATATTCATCTTCCGATTGATATATCCATCTATATTTAGCAAATACATTTTCCTCGCATTCTAATAAAGTAGCGTATTCTTTCTCCGCACTACTATTCCATTCAAAAATAAATTTCCCATTTACTTCTTCTACTTTATCGGCAAACCATGCATTAAGATCCGCAGCATTGGAGATATATTTATACAATAAAAGGGGAGAGGATTTTATTTTAATCTCGAGGGTATATTTTTGCTTTTTGGTTTTAGCCATAAGGTAACAGTTTAAAAATTTTGTGCAATAATAAATATTCTTTCCCATTTTTCGAATATTTTTTATATTTTTATTTTATAATTGACCAATAAAGCGATAGAGGAGTAAAGCATCTTCGCCGGCATAATCTATGCCTATGCGAGGTGTACCGGTTATATTTTTTAAGTTATACCCTCTATCCTCGATCCAAATGATATTTTGTAATAAACTTGTTCCTGTCTGAGTATAGTGAAATCCCATAGCTTTGCTTAGTTTTCCTGGACCTATTAATAGGTCATCTTTTATTGTTTGTTTTCTACAGCGTTGTAGCATTTTTCCTATACCTTTTATAGGAATAGCTCCTCGAATGAGTATAGCATGAGGAATATCTTTTTTATTTGTAATGATGTTAAATAAAGAATACATTCCATAACATAAATAGATATACGCAATCCCTCCTTCTTTGTACATTGTTTCTGTACGGCTAGTTTTACGCCCATTATAGGCATGAGAGGCTTTGTCTATGATACCATTATAGGCTTCAGTTTCTACTATAATAGCCTCCGTATATTTTTCTTCAATATTGGAACAAAGTATTTTCCCTAATAAATCTTTACTCAAAGCGATAACATCATTTTGAAGAAAATAGGATTTGGGTAATTTCATAATGGGTAGGGGAAACAACTAATTCTTTTTTCCTAACTTAGATATTTTTCTATCTACATAAAATACATATCCTAACAGACCTATTAGGATAATCAGAATAACCATAAATACTACATTGATATTAGAGTTTTCTTTTGGGGCTTGTTCAATACTATTTTTAGCTTGTAATAAGGTTTGTAATAATAACATATACTTTGTTTTTTATAGCTGTATCTAAATTTATATAAATAGTATCTTTAGGAAGGAAAAGGAGTTCGTTATAATCCCACCTAACTTTTAGTTTCTACTCTCAATAAACTTAAATGATATTTAATATCATAAGCAAAGTTAATATAAAATGATTCAATTATTCTTATTTAGGGTATTTTTCCTTCTTCTAACTTAAAGGAAGATATAATAATATGAAGAGGTAATTTCATACGATATTTACATGTAGGTAAGGACTCAAAATTTAAGTGCCTATTTCATGTAGAAATCAATTATATTTGCTTAAATTTTTATCATGAATACCAATCAAATTTTATCTTGTGGCCAAAGAACTATACGAATAGAAAAAGAAGGGTTAGAATTACTACATGATAGTTTGAACGAACAATTTGTTTTGGCGGTGCAATCAATAGCTAAGTGTAAGGGAAGGGTTGTAGTAAGTGGTATTGGGAAGAGTGCCTATATTGCTAAAAAAATAGTTGCTACATTAAACTCTACGGGAACATTAGCTTTGTATATGCATGCTGCCGAAGCTCTTCATGGTGATTTAGGTATGATAACGCAAGAAGATGTTATAATGGTTTTAAGTAAGGGGGGTGAAGGTACTGAGATAAAAGTGTGGATACCTTTATTAAAACATCGTAATATTAAAATTATAGGAATTACTTCCAAAGAGCATTCTTTTTTAGCAAGGCACTCTGATGCTTGTATTATTACGCCTACTTATAGAGAAGATGAGCTATTAAATATTGTACCTACTACAAGTACTACACAACAGATGGCAATAGGAGATGCTATAGCTGTTTGTTTAATGTATATGAAAAATTTTAATCAAGAAAATTTTGCTTCTTTTCATCCAGGAGGATCGTTAGGAAGGCAATTGTTACTTAGGGCGAAAGATTTATATCCTAAGCATGGAAAGCCTCAAATACAGAAAAACACATCGTTAAAAGATATTATTTATGCAATTTCAAAGTATCGTGTGGGAGCAATAGCCGTAATTAGTGATGAGGGACAAGTCATTGGTATTATTGCTGACGGTGATTTAAGAAGAATGATGCAACAAGAAAATCATAATTGGGAAAATTTAACAGCAGAAGATATTATGACCAAAAAACCGAAAACTATTGAAGAAGATTGTCTCGCTGTAGAGGCTTTGCAAATAATGGAAAAATATAAAATTACACAACTTCCCGTGGTAGGAAAAGAGAATCGGTTTTTAGGAATGATTCATTTACATGATTTAATAGAAGTAGGATTAATGAACGATAAATTATAAAAAATAACCTTATGAATAAAAATCTTTATATTGCTATTATGGCTGGAGGTATAGGCACTCGGTTTTGGCCCCAAAGTACAAAAGAGAAGCCTAAACAATTTTTAGATATTTTGGGCGTAGGAAAAACTTTGCTTCAACAGACATTTACACGTTCTGAAAAACTTTGTCCTATCGAAAATATATTTATTGTTACTTCTCAAAACTATGTTACTTTAGTACAAGAACAACTTCCTCAAATCTCTAAAGAAAATATTATTGCAGAGCCATTTCGTAAAAATACAGCTCCTTGTATTGCCTATATTGCCTATAAGCTACATTTAAAAAATCCTGAGGCTTTGCTTATTTGTAAACCTGCTGACCATATTATTTTAGACGAAGATCAATATTGTAAGGTATGTAATGAAGGGGTGGAATTTATTTGTTCTTTTAATGCCTTACTCACGATTGGCATTACACCCTACAAGCCTCATACCGGATATGGATATATTCAATATGTGGAAGATAAAAAATTAGGGGTTGCATATCCTGTAAAAACGTTTACAGAAAAGCCTAATGTTGATTTGGCACAAAAATTCTTAGAGAGTGGGGAATATCTTTGGAATGCAGGGATTTTTATGTGGAAAACAAAAAATATTCTTGATGCTTTTGAGAAATATATACCTGAAGATTTTCATTTGTTTGTATCTAAAAAAGATTCTTTCAACACTATACAAGAAACACGAGCTATTCAATATATTTATGAGTGTATTACCAACATTTCTATAGATTATGCTATCTTAGAAAAAGCTAATAATGTTTTTGTAATACCAGCTTCTTTTGGGTGGAATGATATAGGTAGTTGGAGTAGTGTGTATGATATTTCAGAAAAAGATTCTTTCAAAAATGGAGGTATTAAAGACCACTATATTTTGGTAGATACAAAAGATTCTTTATTTAGTATTCATAATAAGGAAAAACTTTTAGTTGTACAAGGTCAAAATAATATGCTTGTTGTAGATACTCCCAATGCGCTTTTGATTTGTAGTAAAGAAAAAGAGCAAGATATAAAACTTTATTTAGAAGAAATATCTAAACGCAAGTTAGATAAATATTTATAGCTTATAAAAATATGATTTTAATTAGTTTATTGTACCATAATTATTTAACCTATATGATAAAAAAAATAATATTACTTACCATTATTGTGCTGACCAATTTATTTTGCACAACATCACAATCTCAGCCTATTTCATTAGAAGATATTTATAAAAAAAAGCTTTTTCAAGCCGTTCCTATTAAAGGATTTCATTCTATGAAAGAGGGTAGATTTTATGTAGAAACTACAGATAAAGGTATTGTAAAGAAGGAATTTATTACGGGCCAAGAAGTTGCTATATTAGTATCTGCCGAAAAGGTAGTTGATGAATTAGGAATGGTTTTGCCATTGGAAAAATATCAATTTAGTAAGGATGAATCTAAAATACTTATTTTTAAAGATACTGAATCTATTTATAGGCGTTCTTCTAAATCTTATGTCTATATTTATGATATAGCTACACAAAAAACTTTTACTGTATTTAAGGATAAAATTTTACATGCTACCATATCGCCAGATAATGGTAAAGTGGGCTTTGTGTATAATAATAATTTGTATGTCAGAGACCTAAGAAAAAATATTTTAGAGCAAATTACTTTTGATGGTAAATTTAATTATATTATTAATGGTAATTGTGATTGGGTATATGAAGAAGAATTTGAATTTACTCAGGCTTTTTCTTTTAGTAAAGATAGTAAATATATAGCTTATTATAAGTTTAATGAAAGTAATGTAGATAATTATACGTTAACTTACTATCTTAACAATAAAGAACAGCCCACATGGTATAGCTATAAATATCCTAAAGCAGGAGGGGCAAATTCGGTAATACAAATTCATATCTATAATTTTGAAGATAAGAAAAATGTAAAGGCGGATATAGGTAAAGATACGAATATTTATGTCCCACGTATTCGATGGACAGAGGCTCCTCACGACTTAGTTATTTATAGATTAAATCGCTTACAAAATGAATTGCAACTTTTAAAAATTAATGTTAATTCAGGGACTAGTTCATTGTTATATCAAGAAAAAAATAAATGGTATATTAATATAAATGATGATTTATATTTTTTGAAAAATAATAAATATTTTATTATTACCTCTTCACAAAAGGGTTATAAAAATGCTTATCTTTATGATTTA
>JBOFDP010000082.1:0-10669 GCA_051647125.1 Chitinophagaceae bacterium
TAAGGCTATTTTCTTACCTTTTAAATCCACAAGAGATTGCTGAGTTGGTAAATTAAAAGTAGGTGCTTTTTCACCTATAGAGATGGTACCATTAGAGAGTATGGTATCAGTATTAACTTTTTGATTTTGAGCAGACATATAGTAAGATATAATATATAGTGAAGTAATTAATAATATTTTTTTCATAAAATGAGTTTATGCAATGTTACTAGTATTTTTTGAGGATATTATATTTATTTTTTCTATAATTTTATTAACACAAGAAAAAATTTCCTATAAAAATAATTCTCTATAAATACTTTAGTTTATTTTTGCATTTAAATATGAAGGAAAAACATTACGATCGATATTTAATTACTGCGGCATTGCCTTATGCTAATGGATTGAAACATATAGGACACATGGCAGGAGCTTATCTTCCGGCTGATATTTATGTCCGATATTTAAGATTGCAACAACGGGATGTTGTTTTTATTTGCGGTAGTGATGAGCATGGAGCAGCTATTACTTTGCAGGCAATAAAAGAAAATACTACCCCTGAAGCTATTGTTGAAAAATATCATGCAATAGTACAAGAAAATTTTAAAGATTTAGGTATTAGTTTTGATATGTATCATCGCACTAGTGCTACTTTACAACATAATACAGCACAAGAATTTTTTCTTGATTTGTATAAAAAAAAGGTATTGGAGGAAAAAGAAAGTGAACAGTTTTACGATGAAGAATACCAAATTTTTTTAGCTGATAGATATATTATAGGTACTTGCCCTTCGTGTAATTACAATAAGGCTTATGGAGATCAATGTGAACAATGTGGTACTTCTCTTAGCCCTGACCAATTGATACATTCTATTAGTACATTAAGCCAAAAATCTCCAATATTAAAAAAAACTAAACATTGGTATTTACCTTTACAACACTATGAAGATTTTTTGAGAAAATGGATACTTGAAGAACATAAGCACGATTGGCGCAGTAATGTAATAGGGCAGTGTAAAGGCTGGCTTGATGCAGGCTTGCAACCTCGCGCTGTAACGCGTGATTTAGATTGGGGTATTCCCGTACCCTTAAAAGAAGCTAAAGGGAAGGTATTATATGTATGGTTTGATGCCCCTATAGGATATATTAGCGCTACCAAGCAATGGGCAGAAAATAATCAGAGAGAGTGGAAACCTTATTGGTATGAGGAGGATACTAAATTGGTACATTTTATAGGGAAAGACAATATTGTTTTCCATAGTATTATATTCCCTATTATGCTTAAGAGGCATGGTAATATTTTACCTGCTGATGTGGTGGCTAATGAATTTATGAATTTGGAAAATGATAAGATGAGTACTAGCAGAGGTTGGAAAGTGGATATGCAAGATTATATTAATGACTTTATTAAATCCAGCCAAGGAACTCCACATATGGCAGATGTATTACGTTATTACCTTACTGCTATTGCCCCTGAAAATAAGGATAGTGAATTTACCTGGTTAGGTTTTAAAGAGGCTAATAATAATGAGCTTGTAGCCATATTGGGTAATTTTATTCATCGTATTATTTCGCTTACTCATAACTATTGTGAAGGCAAAGTACCAGTATTAAATAATCAAGATGATATAGACAAACAGTTTGTAAAAGATATACATCTTATTAAAGACAAAATTACTCATTGTTTAGAAGTCTATCGCATAAGAGAAGCACAGGGAGAAATGATAAATTTAGCACGAGTAGCTAATAAATATTTACAAGAAAAACAACCTTGGATAGTATATAAAACTTTAGAGGAGAATCCCGAGAATAAGCAAATGATTAATAATACTATTTATTTGTGTTTACAATGCTGTACCAATCTTACTATTGTTATGCAACCTTTTTTGCCATTTAGTGCGGATATATTAAAAGATATACTTAATATGGATAGTTCTTTATGGTGGAAAGATGCAGGTAGCATAAATCTCTTGAAAGAAGGACACATTATAGGGAAACCACAATTAATATTCAGAAAAATAGAAGAAGAAGAAATAGAATATCAAAAGCAAAAATTAAAATCCATAATAGCAAATGCCAAAGAAAAAGAAATTCTTCTAAAGCCTTTTAAAGAAACTATTATCATTGATGATTTTTCAAAATTAGATTTACGTATAGGAACTATTATAGAAGCTAAAAAAGTAGAAAAATCTGACAAACTTTTACATCTTACAGTGGATTTAGGATTAGAGAAAAGAACAATTCTTTCAGGCATTGCAAAACATTTCTTTTTAGAAAATTTATTAGGAAAGCAAGTATTGGTAGTAGCTAATTTAAAACCTCGTAAGATGATGGGTATAGAAAGCCATGGTATGATACTTTTTATAGAAAATAAAGAGGGGAAATTAGTACATTTGCATAGTGCAGAGGTCGTACATCCGGGAAGTGTGATTAGCTAAATATAAAAAGGTAACCTTTTTATAATATGTTTTCATTGATCTAAAATTATATGCCAAAAACTCAACATTCACTACATGCTTTAGGACATTCTACAATATCCTATCCTTCTTGCTATGATGCTCAATTAATAGAACGTATAGAGCGTAAGCTTCGGAGAAAAAATTTTAATGCCCCTATGTATGGAATAGATATTTGGCGAGCATATGAAATTTCTTTCTTATTACCTAGTGGGTTACCTCAATATATGGTAATAGAAATTACCATTCCCGCCCATTCTATATATCTTCCAGAATCTAAATCTTTAAAATTATATTTCAACTCTTTTAATCAAAGTATTTTTAAAGATACTCATTTTGTAGTACAAACAATACAGCAGGATTTATCTACTGTATTGGAGGGTAATGTAATGGTGCAAATAATAGATAAAGATGATTTCAAACAGTATGAAAACTGGTATGAAAATTATCTTCTTAGAGATGCTATTTGTTTAGATAAAATATCTACTACAATTGTTGGATATACGTATGATGCCCACCTATTACAAAAGGAAAAAAGGAATACCTTTCATCATACTATTCGATTATATTCGGATTTATTGCGTAGTAATTGTGAAATTACTAATCAGCCTGATTGGGGAAGAGTATTTATTGAATATACACCTGATAAAGAGTTTCTTTTGAGAGAATCCTTATTGCAATATATTGTTTCTTATCGCACACATCAGGAATTTCATGAACCTACTTGTGAACGAATCTATAATGATATATATCAGTGTATAAAACCGTCCTATTTATTAGTGATTTGTCAATACACACGCAGAGGGGGTATTGATATAAATCCTATAAGAACGAATCACTTTAATAGTCTTCAATCTATTCTCTTACCCAAACTCTTACAACAATAAAATAGCTTTTTATGAATACACAAATAATGAAAAAAATAAGTACTATTAGTTTGATAGTTACTTTTGGTATTATTTACGGAGATATAGGAACATCTCCCTTATATACGATGAATGCTATTGTAACGAATAAAGAAGTTACTCAGGGTTTGGTACTGGGTGCTTTAAGTTGTATTATTTGGACACTAACATTACAAACTACTGTAAAATATGTCATCCTTACACTCAATGCAGATAATAATGGAGAGGGTGGTATATTTTCATTATTTGCTCTTATCCATAGAAAACGTCCTAAATGGCTTATTTATCCAGCCATTATAGGAGGTGTTGCCTTGTTGGCAGATGGCATGATTACTGCTCCTATTTCTATTACCTCTGCGGTGGAGGGCTTAAGGCAGGTAGTATTTTTTAAAGGTATACAAACCAGTCATATAGTCATCACAGTGATTTTAATACTTTCTATCTTATTTATAGCCCAACAGTTTGGTACAAAAAAAATAGGTACTATGTTTGGTCCTATTATGTTTTTATGGCTTACGATGTTGGCATTCTTGGGCATTTATCACCTTAGTGATGACTGGACTATTATAAAAGCTTTCAATCCTTATTATGGTATTAAATTATTGATAGACTACCCGCAGGGTGTGTTTATCTTAGGTGCCGTATTTTTGTGTACTACAGGAGCAGAAGCCTTATATTCAGACTTAGGGCATTGTGGAAAAAAAAATATTCGTATTACTTGGGTATATGTAAAAACTTGTTTGATACTGAATTATCTAGGACAAGGTGCCTATTTACTCGCCAATCATCAAGGAGAAGTATATCCTGCTGCCTCTCAAAGTATATTTTTTGCATTGATGCCTCAGTGGTTCTTAGGTCTAGGTATTTGTATAGCTACCGCTGCTGCTATTATTGCTAGTCAAGCATTAATTTCAGGTTCGTTTACATTGGTAAGTGAAGCTGTACGTTTAGGATTATGGCCTCGCATTAAAATATCGTACCCTACTGAAGAGAAAGGACAATTATATATTCCTTTAGTCAATAAAATATTATTTATAGGATCTATCTTTATGGTGTTATTCTTTCAAAAAAGTAGTAATATGGATGCTGCGTACGGATTGTCTATTACCTTGTGTATGATAGCTACATCTATCTTATTTACTAATTATTTGATTATTAAGCGTACTCCTCGCTTACTTATATTGTTTTATATGTTAGTATATTTAAGTATAGAATTTACTTTCTTATATGCCAATGGTTCTAAAATACATCATGGCGGATATATTACAATTATTATCAGTGGGATATTATTCTTTTTGATGTATGTTGTGTATAAAAGTAATATTTTACAGAGCCGATATTCTGAATATATTAAACTGAATGATTATCTAATGAATATATTAGAGTTGAGTAAAAATAAAACGATTGCCAAGAGAGCCACACATTTATTTTATCTCACAGGGGCAGAAAAAGCATCAGAATTAGAGTTTAAGATTATTTATTCTATTTTAGGGAAATCTCCAAAGAGGGCTAATATTTATTGGTTTATTCATGTAAATACCTTAGATGCTCCTTATACTATGGAATATAAAGTAACTCATATTGTACCTAATGAAATTATTCGTATAGATTTTAATTTGGGTTTTAGAGTACCGATGCGTATACAAGTAATGATAAACCAGGTTATTAAAGACTTGGTAGCTATGCATGAAATCCAGATTTTTAAAAATTATAGTCCTATTGATAAAAGTGAAGTGATTGCTGATTATAGATTTGTAGTGATTGATAAAATTTTAAGTTATGACAATGAATTACCTTTTTGGAAAAATATGATTTTACATGTTTACTTTTGGATAAAAAAACATCTTGCTATGAACGAAAAAGGGTTTAATATAGATAGTACTTACCTGTTAATAGAAAAATATCCTTTCAAAATTTCTCCTATTCCTTATGTTCCTCTTACTCGCATATATAATACAAATTAGTAAATATGAAAAGAAATGTAATTTATAATAATAATATTCTGCCTATTTATTCCGCATATGTTGCCGTACAAAACACATTATTTTATACTACAAACAAAACAAAACAAAACAAAACAAAAAAGAAAAATCTTTCTTTAATTGTGAAATTGTGTATATTTGCATGAAAGCTTTTAAATAGCATGAAAGTTCAATTTTATTATAAAATATCTAAGATTGTTGGTATACTTATTCTTTGCTTATCTACGTATAGTTTTGCAAGTAGTGAACAACATCAAGGAGCTTTGAATCCTGGAGATGTTATTTTAGAGCACGTACAAGATGGTCATAGTTTTGAGTTTTTTAGGCAGGATTCTTTTTGGGCAAATATACCCTTACTGGTTATATTATATTCTCAAGAAAGAGGTGTTGAATGTTTTCCTTTTTCAAAATTTCATAAAAATAATAACATTTATAAAGGATATATTTTATTACATGAAAAAAATAAAGAGTGTATTTATGTAGTAAATCCAGATGGAAGTGTGAATAAAAATATTCACGTATATGATTTTTCACTCACTCGCCAGGTAGTCCAGTTGTTTATTGCTATGCTTATTTTATTAATTATTTTATTGACAGTATCTACTCAATATAAAAAAAATAAGGATAAAGCCCCTAAAGGATTACAAAATATAGTAGAAGCTATAGTTGTATATATTAGAGACGAGGTTATTATTTCCTCCATAGGTAAAGAAAAAGCCAATAAATATATGCCTTTTTTGTTTACTGTATTTTTCTTTATATTAATCAATAATTTATTAGGGCTAATTCCAGGTGCTGCTAATGTTACAGGAGATATTTCTTTTACTATGGTATTGGCACTGGCTTCTTTTGTCGTTATAGAATTAAGTAGTAATCGTACTTATTGGTTACATATTTTTTGGCCTCCAGGAGTTCCTTTTCTTGTAAAAATAATTCTTGTTCCTATAGAAATTACAGGTATATTTACCAAACCTTTTGCCTTGATGATACGTCTTTTTGCTAATATGTTGGCGGGGCATATTGTTATATTGTGTTTAATCTTGATTATGTTTATATTTGGAAAAATGAGTCCTCTTGCAGGATTTAGCTTTGCCCCTGTGTCTGTTGTATTTTTAGTATTTGTATATTTTTTAGAACTTTTAGTAGCATTTTTACAAGCCTATATATTTACCAACCTTACTGCTGTATTTATTGCAGGTGCTATGCCTGAAGATCATCATGATGGGGAGATAAATACACTAAAATAATTAACATCGTAAAATTTATAAAATTAAAATAATAAAACAAATTAATTATGGTACTACATCTTTTATTACAAGAATCATTAAATTTATCAGCTATTGGTGCAGCAGGTGGTGCTATTGGTGCTGGGCTTGCAGCTATTGGTGCTGGTTTGGGTATTGGTCTAATTGGCAAAGGAGCTATAGAAAGTGTAGCTCGACAACCGGAAGCTAAAGGTACTATTTTCTCAAACATGATTTTGACCGCAGCACTTGTTGAAGGGGTTGCTCTTTTTGCTGTTATCGCTGGTATTTTGGCTATCTTTAAATAAGAAGTTAGTATATCTACACAATTTTATTATTCATAATACAAAAATATTATAAATAATGGGTGGTGTATAGTGTAACTTTAAATAAATAAAAAGTATGGAATTATTAACTCCCGATATAGGTTTGTTTTTTTGGAATGCTTTAGCCTTTATTATTGTATTAATTTTATTACGTGCATTTGCCTGGAAACCCATATTAAAGGCATTGCACGATAGAGAGTATAAAATAGAGCAAGCTATACAATCTTCAATGCAATTAGAAGACGAAGTAATAGCCATGAAACTGAAAAATGAAGAACAACTAAAAATTGTAGCTGAAGAGCGTCAACAAATTTTGTTAGAAGCCAAAAATATAGCTAACAATATGATTCAAGAGGCTAAACTACAAGCTAAAAAGGAAGCTGAGCAAATTATTGGAGATGCTCAATCTATGATAGAATCACAAAAAAATAAAATGCTCAATGAGGCTAAAACAGAAATTATCTCATTGGTTATTACTATTTCAGAAAAAGTTTTAGAAAAAGCATTAGAAAAGAAGAAAGATCAAGAAAAATTAATTCTTTCCTTATCTAAAGAAATTGAAATAAATTAATATTTTTATGTTGATTAATCAGGTATCAGAAAGGTATGCAAAAAGCTTATTAGAGCTTGCTACAGAAAAAAAAGTAGTAGCCCAAGTAGCCCAAGATATGTATACTTTAAAGGAGATGTTGGAACATAATAATGATTTTAGAAGTTTAATGCGTAGCCCTGTGATTTCTTTTTATAAAAAAGATATGATTTGGAAATTATTATATAAAAAGATGAACCTTATCACTCAGCTTTTTGTATCCTTACTTATTCGTAAAGGAAGGGAAAAATATTTAGAATCTATTATAGCCTCTTTTATTGCCCAAGATAAGAAGATTAATGGAATAGTAGATGTAACTATTTACAGTACTATTCTTTTAGATAAAAAGGTAGTTGATTACATAGCAAAACTTGTAAAGAAAGAAATAAAAGCCCAAGATATAGAGGTGATAAATAAAAAAGATCCTTCTTTAATAGGAGGATTTATATTGCAAATAAAAGATCAAGTTATTGATTTAAGTATTGCAAAAAGATTAAAAGATATAGAAAAACAAATATTAGCATAATCAAGTTAAATAAGAATACTATGGAACGCATAAAATCTGATGAAATATCTGCAATTATCAAACAACAGTTGGCTAATACAAAGAATAAATCTAGCTTAGAGGAGATAGGTTCTGTATTACAAATAGGAGATGGTATAGCTCGTATTTATGGACTTTCAAATGTACAATCAGGAGAGCTAGTAGAGTTTGATAATGGGGTGCAGGCAATTGTGCTAAATTTGGAGGAGGATAATGTTGGGGTAGTATTGATGGGTAATGTAGAAGGAATAAAGGAAGGTGATGAAATACGTCGTACAAAACGTATTGCTTCTATTAATGTAGGTGAGGGGATGCTTGGAAGAGTGGTAAATGCACTTGGACAACCTATTGATGGAAAAGGAGCTATTCAATCCACTTTGTATGAAATGCCTATTGAAAGAAAAGCCCCAGGTGTAATTTATAGAGAACCAGTAAAAGAACCTTTACAAACAGGTATTAAAGCAATTGATGCAATGATACCTATAGGACGAGGACAACGTGAATTGATAATTGGAGATAGACAAACTGGGAAAACTACCATTGCTATAGATACAATTATTAATCAAAAAGAATTTTATGATGCGGGCAAACCAGTATATTGCATTTATGTAGCTTGTGGGCAAAAGGCTTCTACCATAGCTTCTGTGATGAAAACTTTGCAAGATCATGGGGCTATGAAATATACTGTTATTGTGGCTGCTTCAGCTGCGGATCCTGCTCCTCAGCAATTTTATGCTCCATTTGCGGGTGCGGCTATTGGAGAATTTTTTAGAGATAGAGGAGACAATGCCCTTATTGTATACGATGACTTATCTAAGCAAGCAGTAGCTTATAGAGAAGTGTCTTTATTACTTCGTCGTCCTCCTGGAAGAGAAGCTTATCCTGGAGATGTATTTTATTTACATAGTCGTTTGCTTGAACGTGCAGCAAAAATTATTAATAATGATATGGTTGCCCAACAAATGAATGATGTTCCTGATTCTATAAAAAAAATAGTGAAAGGAGGTGGGTCGCTTACGGCATTGCCTATTATAGAAACTCAGGCAGGAGATGTATCTGCTTATATTCCAACAAATGTAATCTCTATTACTGATGGGCAGATATTTTTGGAAACCAATTTGTTTAATTCAGGAATTAGACCTGCCATTAATGTAGGTATTTCTGTAAGTCGGGTAGGTGGGAATGCTCAAATAAAATCTATGAGAAAAGTAGCAGGAACATTAAAGCTTGATCAAGCACAATATAGGGAAATGGAAGCCTTTTCTAAGTTTGGTGGCGATTTAGATAAAGCTACTAAGATGATATTAGACAAAGGAGCTAGAAATTTAGAAATATTAAAACAACCTAACTTTTCACCTGTAAAAGTAGAAGAACAAATTGCTATTATTTATTTAGGGACAAATGGATTATTGCAAAATATTTCAGTAGAAAAAATACGTACTTTTGAATATCAATTTTTGGCTACAATGCAACAAGAATTACCGGAAGTATTGGCAGAATTTAAAAAAGGAAATTTACCCAAAGAAGGTATTGAAAAAATGTTAGTCTTGGCAGATAGAGTATCGAAAGTTCTCTAAAAATACATACTATATCTTAATCTTAAAAGGGAATAAAATGTTTTATTCCCTTTTAAAGTAAATCTATATTATGTTTTTATTACAAAAACAATATTTTTGTAGCTTTTTAAGAAGAATATCTGTTGATTTCATATGATATTGAGCTATTGCAAACAAAGTTTTTTAGTGGTTATATTTTTTTTTATTCAGATTTATTCATATTCTTTGAATAGCAAAGAAAATAATCAAAAAATACAAGACTCTACTTTTTTTCAAAAATGGGGAATTGTCCTACTTTCTACTATTAATATAAGGAAAGAACCTAATCAAAAATCAGAACTTATTTCTCAATCAACTATGGGGATGCCTGTCAAAATATTAAATAAAAAAAATAAATGGGTATCTATACAAACTATTGATGGGTATATAGGATGGACAAACTATTATGCTATAAAAGTATTGGATAGCAACGAAAAGATAGTAAATTTTTGGACTAAAATACCATACTATTTATTTACAGATTATTTTGGAATAGTACATAGCTTACCTAGTGTAGATTCAGATGTAGTAAGTGATATTATATTTAATAATTTAGTTGGGGTAGTAGATACTGTATCTACTTTTTATCAAATTTTATTACCTAATGGCAAAGTAGGATATGTTGCAAAACAACAATTGACAAATTGGAAAGAATGGTTAAATACAAGGAACTATAATCCTCAAGACCTCTTAAAAACAGCTCAGCATTTTTTAGGATTTCCATATTCTTGGGGAGGAACTTCTATTAAAGGATTAGATTGTAGCGGTTTTATGCAATTAGTATTTTTTCAACAAGGTATTCTTTTGCCTCGAGATGCCAGATTGCAAATTGGAGTAGGAAAAAATATTGATACTACAAAAAATTTCAAACACCTCATTGTAGGAGATTTATTATTTTTTGGAACAAAAGATAATATTACTCATGTAGCCATGTATGTTGGTGAACAAAAATATATTCATTGTTCGGAAAATGTAACTATTAATAGTTTTGATAGCACTTCTGTAGGATATAATAAAAAGCTTAAAAATATGTTAGTAAAAGTAAAACG
>JBOFDP010000083.1:0-6473 GCA_051647125.1 Chitinophagaceae bacterium
CGTTAGCGTTTGAGGTTGAGTAAGCGTACCATCTAGTTCCATTACCGTATTTTCAAAAATTTTAATAAATTGAATACTATCAATAGGAAATTTTTGTTTTAGAATAGAGACAACATGTCCAATATTTTTTCCCCCATTGATGGCAATTCTTATGGGTTTTTGTTCTCCATAAAAGAAGGTACTGACTATTCTAAAAGTAGAAGAACCTGCTTCAATTTCGTACCTGCCAGCTTGTATATGTGTTGATAAAGACACGAACTTGCTTAGTAGAAGAAAAGGAAAGTTATATTTTATAATGTGTTTATCTTGTAATTGTTGGTATAAAGAGTCAACACTTTTGTTATTTTGATAAATTTCTATATAGTAAAAATGTTTATCTTTATAGGTATTTGGTACCAAAAATAGAATGCTTAGAAATAGAAGAATAGATGTTACAAAAAGAAATGAGATTTTAATAATACGCCTTGTTGTATTGGTTAGCAATAACAGGATAGTATTTTTCTTTTTAGACATAATACTATTTTACAATATAGAAATTAACACCATATAATAAACCTCCACGTTGTAGGGTTAATTTAATATCTGATTTGGTGTTTGAGGTTGAGAGGTTTTTTGGGGAGTTTTAATACTCCTCAAAAGCTGATCACTAGGCTGGCTACTTTTTATAAAAACGGTAGAGAATATAGATAATATTACAATAGAACAGATAATTATCCATGTTCCTTTTTCAAAAAAATCAGCAGCATTTTTTACACCCATAATTTGGGCAGCGGGATTATTGGCTGAAAATCCTGTAGAATCTTTAGGACTTTGTACCAAAATAAATAACCCTAAAAAAACACTTGCCAACACAATGAGTACTATAAGAAGTATAATCATAACCTTATTTTAATAGATTTTTTAATTCACTAATCTTTTGGGCAAAGTAAATACTTTTCTCGGGAAATAACAAACTTAACTTTTGATAGGTAGATATTGCTTTATCATATCGCTTTTCGGCTATCCAAATTTCTGCCATAGTTTCTGAAGCTACAGGGGTATTATTTTTTTCTGATAGGGTAATTGAATTATTTTTTGGAGTACTATAAGAGAACTCTTCTAACCAACCCACAAAAGGTTTTTGATTTTTTGATAGTTTATTTATAGACAATGGTTTTTCCTCTGTAAAAGATTCTGGTATGTGGATGTTTAAAGCTCCGAAATAATCCTCTACATGAAGGGGGACAAAGGAGCAAGAAGTATTATCTTTTTTTTCTATCTTTTCTTTTGGGATAGTTTCATTTTTAGCCTTATTAGGGAGTTGAGTTATTACTTCTTCATTCTCTTGTTTTGTGGTATTCTCTATAAGTGGTAAAATTTTATTTTCTATTGTGGATGTTGTTGATAAGGGTATATTTTTTTCTAAGATAGTAGGAGGGGGTAATTTAATTTGATTATTTTGTATTGTATCAAGGTGGATATTTTCTTTTATAACGGGGGGCTCTGAAATCATTTCAGTGGTTGTTAATTCTGAGGTAGTTGTAGCTTCTTTATTCTGTATTTTGGGACTTTTATCCATATTCTCTAAGACATATCCAAACCATAAAGGGTCAGATTCTAACCCTGCCTCAAGAGTAATAGTTTGAAATTTCTGCTTCTTTTTATAAGCTAACAAATACCTCGTAAGCATAAAATAAGGACACCTATTTTTTATCTTTACAATATCTGTAGAGAGTATCTCCTCAAGGTTTGTAGTTTTAAAAACGGTTTGGTTGATGCGTTCAAAAGCATGTTGTATATTCATAAAGCTATTACCAATTAGAAAATAAATTATTAAAAATACTTTGCGTTAGGATATTGACAATTTCTGGCAACAAGCCTTGTTCTGCCTGCTGAAGACTTTGGGTTGCTGGGACTGGGAGGCTAGCACTTGCAGAAAAATCCTTCATTTCTTGGGTAGTGTTATCTAACAAAGTAACTTGGATGGCTACGTTAAGTATATTTTCAGCAGCTTGCTGAGCTCCTGGCTGGGTAGAACCGATTGGTGCATTGCTTGTTACTGAGGTTGTAATATTATATTCTGTAATAACCCCCGTTACCACCCAATCAGCATTATTTGAATTAATGACAGTAAGTCTTGTTTGTTGTTGGGTTTTTGATACCATATTTTGAGTAATGGTAGCGGCAAATTGAGGATTAACATAAGAAGCACGGTTATCAAATTTAACAAACTCTATAGTTTGTACATTGGGCGGTATGGAGGCATCATTAAAACGATAGGGTGCACAGCTATGTAAAAATATACCACTGATAAAAAATATAAAATAGGCTATCTTCATAAATTAAGATTCAATATTGTAGTCAATAATTTTTCTATATAAAGTTCGTTCACTAATACCTAATTTTTCTGCGGTTTCTTTTCTTCTTCCTCCATTTTTTTTGAGTGTTTCTATAATCATTTTTTTTTCAATATCTACAAGTTTTAATGTTTTATTATTAATAGTGTCTATTTTGTTATTATCCTTTATGATAATAGGGGTATTATTATTATTGGATAATTGAAATTGATCGAAGCCTTTAGTGGTGGGTATGGTATTGTTTGGTATTGGATTATCATCGTCAGAAAAGGGTACATTTTGTAGGATAAATTTTTTTAAATCATTGATTTCTTTTTTTAGTTCAAATACCAATTGATATAAAATTTCTTGTTCTTTTGACAACATATTGTCAGAATCTTTTAGGTGGGTAGGGTGGAGAGAAGGGGAATAGTTATTATCAGGTATAAAATTATTGAAAAATTGTAGATTTATTTTTTTCTCCGTAGCTAATACAGAAATTTGTTCTGCAATATTTTTTAATTCTCTAATATTTCCCGGAAAACCATAGTTAACAAGTTTTTCCATAGCCTCTTGTTCTAATTGTATAGGGGAGGTATGATAACGGTGTGCAAAATTAGAAGCAAATTTTTTAAATAATAAAGGAATATCTTCTTTTCTTTCTCGTAATGCAGGTACAAGAATAGGCACTGTATTTAATCGGTAATATAAATCTTCTCTAAATTTATATTGGTCTACATAGACTAATAATTTTTTATTGGTGGCTGCTATAATACGTACATTGGTTTTTTCTACTTTGGAGGAACCCACTTTTAAATATTCTCCTGTTTCTAATACCCTTAATAGACGCGACTGTGTGCCTACAGGCATTTCCCCTATTTCATCCAAAAATATAGTACCTCCATTTACAGTTTCAAAATACCCTTTTCGTTGGTCTACAGCACCCGTGAAAGATCCTTTTTCATGACCAAACAATTCTGAATCTATAGTACCCTCAGGGATAGCACCACAATTGACAGCTATAAAAGGTTGGTGTTTGCGAGCAGAAAACTGGTGTATAACTTGAGAAAATACCTCTTTCCCCACACCACTTTCTCCTGTAATAAGTACAGATAAGTCGGTATTAGCTACTTTTGAGGCTATCTCTAAAGCATAGTTTAGCTTTGGAGAATGACCTATAATCTCAAACCTACTTTTGATATTTTCTATATTCATGCCCTTACGAACTATATTATATGCAAATTTACAAATTAATAATTAAAGCCTCTAAAATTCAACTTATATACTTAACAACGCACAAAAAACCTAAATTATTGTATAATTTCTTTGATAGTTTATATTTAAATTTTTTATAAGATTTAAAATTCATCATAGGAGATGATTCAAAATATTACCTTTCCCATCTACAAAAAAAATTGTAACTTTGCTTGACATATAAAAATTTTACTCTTTTTACATTATGAAAAAAAATTATATTATTCTTTTAGTTATTTTAGTCTTTGTTTTATCTATAGGTGGTTGTGGTTGCAGTAGTTATAATTCATTGGTAAAATTGGATGAAGAAGTGAAAGCGAAATGGAGTGCTGTACAAAGTAGCTACCAACGTCGTATGGATCTTATTCCCAATTTGGTAAGTACGGTGAAGGGGGCTTCTAATTTTGAGAAAGAAACTCTTACTCAAGTTGTAGAAGCTCGTGCTAAAGCAACTTCTATACAAGTTAATCCAGAGCAATTAACAGCACAAAATATACAAAAATATCAACAAGCTCAAGGGCAGTTAAGTGTAGCCTTAGGTAGATTGTTGGCGATATCAGAAAATTATCCTCAGCTTAAGGCTAATCAAAATTATTTAGAACTTCAATCTCAGCTCGAAGGTACAGAAAATAGAATACGTGTAGCTAGAGATGATTTTTCTAATGCTGTAAAAATGTATAATTCTAAAGTACGTACTTTTCCCAACAATATGATATCTGGAATGTTTGGATTTTTGATAAAAGAAGGTTTCCAAGCAGAGGAAGGTAGTGAGAAAGTACCTACCGTTAATTTTTAGTATTATAGATAATAGATTTTTTTATTAAAGGATGTTTTTAAAGTTTAATTTCCGAATTCCTAAGTGGTTAAAATTAGGTAGTAATGTACAGCAAGCTACCCAAAATACGCAGCTTATTGTAGACGCTATAAAGGAAGCAGAGCGAAATACTAGTGGAGAAATACGTGTATTTATAGATACCTTTGGTAGTAAAAAAGATATTATGGAAAGAACGAAAAAAGCTTTTCAGAAAGAGAAAATGTATTTTACACAACAGCGAAATGCAGTCCTGTTTTATATAGATGTGAAATATCATAGAATAGCTATTTGGGCAGATAAGGGGATTTATCATAAGGTAGGTAAAGAATACTGGAGGGCTGTGGTAGAGGCTATTTTATTACAAATAAAAATGGAAAAAGATTGGATAAAAGGATTGCATAAAGGGATATTGGAATTAGGAAAAATATTAAAGCAATATTATCCTTATGAAGACAAAGGAGATATGAATGAATTAAAAGATGAGGTTATAATAAAGTAGTAGGATGTATAAATTTTTAGTATTTTTTGGAGTGTTGTTATTTTATAGCATATGTTCGGCTCAGGATATTCCACCAAAACCTATACCTCCAAGATTGATAAATGATTTTGGCCATGTTTTGTCTCCTATACAAATATCCTCTTTAGAACAAAAATTAGTCTCTTATGAGGATACTACTTCTACCCAAATAGCAGTAGTCATAGTACCTACTATTGGAAATGATGATTTGGTGGAGTATTCGCTTAAAATTATTCGTGATTGGGGTATTGGCAGTGCTAAAAATAATAATGGTGTATTACTTTTGGTAGTGAAGGATACTCGGAAGGTACGTATTGCTACTGGTTATGGCTTAGAAGGAGTTCTTCCTGATGCATTATGTAAAAGAATTATAGAGAATGAATTTATTCCTTATGCTAGGCAAGGAAATTTTTATCAGGCTATAGATTCTACGATTACAGCAATGATATTTGCTATAGCTAATGAATATCAAGATAAAAGAAAAAAAAATAAAGAAATATCTAGTGCTTGGGCATTGGTTATTTTTATAGTTATCTTTTTGTTGGTTATTTTTATCTCTAGAAAAGGCGGTGGAGGAGGAGGTTCATATTCTAGAAAAGGTCATAATAGTGCCTTACTGTGGTTTTTAGCAGGTAGTATGTTGGGCGGTGGTGGTCGCGGTGGCTTTGGTGGTGGTAGTAGTGGCTTTGGTGGTGGTAGTAGTGGAGGAGGAGGAGCTAGCGGTAGTTGGTAAATAACTAAATTTGTTACTATTTTAATTTATTTTGTAATATTTAAAGGGCAGAATGATAATTAAAAAGGCAGTAATTAGAATAAGTATTAATCTATTATTACTTTTGATAGTAATGGTACTATTTTCATCTACATGGTTTACTTCATATCAGATAGGTAGTTTTTTTTCTCCTTTTACAGGATTTTGGCAAAATGCAGAATCTTATAAATCTATTATCAATAAGCAATATGTTATAGATGCTAAGAATATGGATTCTACAGTAGTGTATATAGATGACAGAAAGGTACCTCATATTTTTGCTAAGAATATGGAGGATCTCTATTTTATAGAAGGTTATTTACATGCTCAAGATCGTCTTTTTCAAATGGATTTTATGGTACGAAAAGCTGCCGGTAGATTAAGTGAAATATTTGGGAAAGGGTACCTACTACATGATAGGCTTCAGCGTAGATTAGGGATTAATCATTATGCCCATGTAAGTATGCAAAAAGGTATGCAAAATAACATATTAAGAAAAGTAATTGAACGATATGCTGAGGGTGTAAATGCATATATTTCCCAACTTACTTATGCTACGATGCCTATAGAATATAAACTGTATAATTTTCAACCTGAGGTTTGGACTCCTTTAAAAACTTTCCTGATACTCAAACTTTTACTACAAGAACAGTCTGGCGAAGATTTTGATTGGCAAAATTCTTATACTCAAAATATTTTACCTATGAATATTTTTGAAACTTTGTATCCAATTTTTTATAACAAATCATATCCTGTAATTCCATCAGGATATGATTATATTAATCCTACTTCTATAATAAATAAACCTGCTACTATGGATAT
>JBOFDP010000084.1:0-11450 GCA_051647125.1 Chitinophagaceae bacterium
TAGATTGTTCTAATGCTTTAATTTCTGATTCTTGAAATGTTTGCAAGCTGTATGCAGTACTTTTGAGAATATTATTAATTTTCATATAATATAAAGTTTTATTCTTATCTATGGATGTATTTGTAGCATACAAAGATAAAATATTAAATGAGACAAAGAATGAAATAAAAGCTTTTCCTTTCTGCCAAATAGGTTTCTCTTATCTTTGCACATTTTAACTCTATCAAACTATGTTGTTTATCATTGCCTCTTTGTCGTATCAATCTACTATTTCGCAATGGATTGCTGGTCATAAAGAACTGGAAGACGAAGTGCGTTTTATAAATGTAGATACCCCTTTACCAGCGTCGGCTTTGTATATACAAGTAGTAGACGATACCATTATTTTTCCTATAGATTGGTATAATGTGATGCCTCCATTATGTTATCCTTCATTGTCTTTTAATGAAAATACTTTATTGGGTATATTGTATAGCAAAATAGGCAATGCAGAAAGGGCATTACACTATTTAGAAAATTATCCTTCCTTAGTATTTATTGCAGAGGTGCTATATGCTTTACAATATGGGTTAGATATCAATACAGAATGGGTGAAAAATTTTTTAAGAGACGAAGGGTTTTTATATTATCACAATACCGCAATAGCTTTTCATTATGGTACAGAAAATGCTGAGCAGGCACAGCCTTATTATGAGCAGGCAATAGCCTTAGCTACAGATAAAGAATATGTTGCTTTTACGATAAAACATTATGCCTTGTATTGGATAGACAAAGGCAATGTAGAACAAGCAGAAAAATTGTTGAATGATACCTTGCAAACTTTATTAAGTAGTGATGCTAGTATAGAATTAAATGCTGTATTACTATCTATCTTAGTGAAAAAAAATAGAGTAGAAGATACTCTAAAAATTCTTACACTTATACAAGAGGTATATCAGTATTATGATAAAACAGGGCAGGAATTGCGTAAAGCATTATTGTTGATGGATACATTGTACATTGCGGATAGTAGTAATGAATTTTCAGAGGTTTTGCAAGCTATAGAAAAAGCTATAGCCATATTTAAGATAGAAGAGCAACAAGATTTATATATCAATGCCTGTATTAGAAAAGGTACGTTACTCTTGACATGGGCAAAAAGTGGGAATCTTCAATTTTATCAACCTGCGGTAAAAATTTTTCAAGAAGTATTACAAACGATAGATAGAGAGCACTCTCCTCATATTTTTGCAGAAGTGCATCATCATTTAGGAGTGATTTATGCAGAAATACCTGATGAGATTAAAAAGAAAAGCCTATGGGCAGGAATATCTGTAAGTTCGTTTAATGAGGCATTGCGATATTTTACAAAAGCAAATTATCCTTATGAATATGCCTTGATATGTCATAATTTTGGGAGTGCTTATACTAAATATCCTGTGGCAGTGCTTTCCAATAATTTTGATAAAGCATTGGAGTGGTATACGGAAGCGTTAAGTATTCGTACTCAATATGAATATCCCTTAGAAAGGGTTCGTACTTTGCTGAACTATTTGGAAGCATCTTGGTATGCCACTAATGAAAATGATGAAATAGAAAAAATACAAAAATTAAAAAATATAATTCAAGAAATATATACACTTACCGATAATGAGGAACTCATTGCTTCCGTAAATGAACATCTTGCTTGTTTGAAAGAAGCTGAAGAACGTATATTTAATCAGAAATAATATGAATCTCTTATGCATGAAGTCTCTTTAGTACAAAATATTTTTTCTACACTGAAAGCAGATTTTCCTAATGATATGGATAAAATAATAGCTATATATCTTAGCGTAGGAGAACTGAGTAATATACAACCTACTTTAATGCAAAATGCTTTTCAAGCAATACTTGTAGAAAAGCCTTTTTTATCTCAAAATATGCAACTCCATGTGGAGGTATTACCCATACTTATACATTGTGATAAATGTAATCTTGATAACCTGGTAAAATATTATAAATTTGTATGCTCACAATGTGGTACACCTTCCAAACATATTATACAAGGTCAGGAAATTCTTATTCGTAAGGTAGAGTTTTATAGATATAATAAATAATTAAAAGGATAATTTATTTATTTAGCTTTCTTGTCTAATCTGTACTTGGAATTGTTGTTCTAAAAGTTGTATAATTTGGTGTATAGACTTTTTTATTTCTTTTTCTGTAAGTGTTTTCTTTAGATGATGAAGATAGAAACGAAAAGCCATAGATTTTTTATCTATACCAAGTTTTTTGTCCTCAAACAAATCAAATAAAAAGATATTTTCCAGAAAAGGTATTTGGGCTTTTTGCAAACTTTTTAATATCTCCGCATAAGTAATTTTCTTATTTATAAGAAATGCTAAATCTCTTACTACTAAAGGCATTTTATTAATTTGTTCATATTTTATTTTTTTACCTTGTACTAAATTGTAGTATGCTAAGAGGTTAATTTTTGCAAAGAATACTTTTTGTTTTATATCAAAATATTGAAGTTTTTCTAAGGCTATTTCTCCAAGTTGTAAGAGTGGTTGATTCTCTTTTTCTACATCGTAGGCGATAGAGAAATCTTTATGCTGTATAGGTTTTATAGATTGTACAAATTTCTCTATACGAAATAGAGCAAAGAGTTGTTCACAAATACCTTTTAATCTAAAAAAATCGGTTTTTGTAGTTTCCCGATTTTGCCAAGAAGTAGAGTTGTAGTTTCCTGTAATCCATAATCCAAGGTAGGCAGTTTCGTGATATGTAGTATTTATTTTTTGATAGGTGTTTCCAAATTCAAAAAATTTAAGGTTATATTGTTTATGAGCTATATTGTAACTTATATTTTTTAGTCCGCCTTCAAGTAAAGAAGGTCTCATTATATCATGCTCTACACTCAGATTATTCTTTAGTTTGACTACTGTTTTCAAAACCTCTTCATCGTATTGTTTGCTATGAGTGAGGGAATTATTTATGACCTCATAAAATCCAAATCCGCAAAGATAGTTGGCTATCTTATCCTGTATGGTTTTATTCTCCTTTTTTTCTATACTTGGAGTCAATGTCATTTCCTGTGGAAGAGTAATATTATCCATACCATCTATGCGAATTACTTCTTCTACCAAGTCTATAGGTTGGTGAATATCAGTTTTATAAAAAGGTATTTTGAGCATAAAGGTATCTTCTGTTTGTGAAATAATTTCAAACTGCATACTCAATAAGAGTTTTTCTACCTGAGATTTTTCATATTGCTTACCTGCTATTTTATGTAGGTAATTCATAGAAAATGAAATTTTCTTTTTTTCATTCTGGAAATATACATCTTGTATCTTACTGGAAAAAGAGATATTCATATATTTTTTCATCAAAAAAGCCATACGTTGTAAGGCAAAAATAGTTTGAGAAATATCTACATATTTTTCAAAATGAATAGCTGCTTCTGTACGTAAATTATGATATTTTGAAGTACGTCGAATATTAATAGGATTAAACCATGCACTTTCTATGAATACTTCAGTAGTATTTATAGAAATACCGCTTTTCAACCCTCCAAAGATACCTGCTATACACATAGGTTCTTGAGTGTTGCAAATCATAAGGTCGGTAGAGTGTAGCATTCGTTTTTTATCATCCAAGCATAAAAATTTTTCTTTTTCGATAGCATTTTTTATAATGATTTCATTCCCTGTAATATGATTTGTATCAAAGGTGTGTAGTGGTTGTCCTAATTCAAGTAATACATAATTGGCAAGGTCTACCATATTATTGATAGATTTTTGCCCAATAGCTTGTAGCCGATTTTTGATAAGTGAGGGCGTATTTTCTATTTTTACATTACTTATTTGTAAGGATGAATATCTTTTGCAGGCTTCTTTTTCTATAATAGTTATTTTTATAGGAGTGGATACATTTTCTGGAGTTATCTCTGTAAGAATAGGAGGTAATATTGGTGTAATTACTTTTTGTTCATGAAATGATAAATAAGCACAAATATCTCTCGCTATACCATAGTGGCTCATCGCATCTACACGGTTGGGCGTAATGCCAATTTCATATATAGTATCGGTGTAGATATCAAAGAGTTCACTGAGGGATTTTCCTATGGGTGTATTGTCTGGAAGCTCCATAATACCTGAGTGAGACTCTCCAATCCCTATTTCGTCCTCTGCACAAATCATACCATTGCTTTCTATGCCGCGTATCTTCGATTTTTTTATAGTGAAGCTTTCTCCTTTTACAGGATGTAATATTGTATTAGGTAGAGCTACAACAACTTTTTGTCCTATTACTATATTAGTAGCCCCACATACAATTTGTAACACTTCATGGGGATTAATTTTGACCTGAGTAAGCCGAATTTTATTCGCATTAGGGATATTCTCTATCGATAGAATTTCTCCTATTATCAATTCTTTCAAGCCTCCTTTTACAGATTTATAGTGTTCTATATTTTCTACTTCCAATCCAATTGTAGTAAGGATAGAGGAGAGTTTTTCTGGATTTATTTTTTTAGGTAAATAATCACAAAGCCAATTGTGCGATATTTTCATATTTCTTCTATATTTTTCAAAACCGTAAAGTTAAGAAATTTTTTATAGTAAATAGAGACTATTCAATAGAGTAGAAGCAAGGGGGAAGGAATTCTATGAAAAATTTCATTGTGAACGAGGTACAATTTTGCTATGATATGTGATTTTTTAAAGTATATTTGCATTACAATCAAATTTTATGGTGTCTATTGTTATGGTGTCGGCAAGTGATTATGAAATAATGGCTCCGAGCTGTTAAATATTAGAGAAGTTATAAATTTTTTATCAGAAGAATGTTATTAGTGCGCATCGTATTCCTGATTTAATGTATGCTTTTGCCAAAGGTATAAAAGTAATTATAGCAGGAGCGGGATTAGCGGCTCACGTGCCAGGGATGTTAGCAGTACTTACTCCGATTCCTAATTATTAGGAGTTCCTATTTGGACTAAATATTTTAATGGGAATGGTGCGTTGATGAGCATATTTATAGAAAAAAAATATGGATATCAAACTGAAACCCAATCTTTGCAACGTGATTTTTTGGATAACCTGCACTTGGATATTTTTCAACTGAGGCTTATTAATATTATATGATTTATTTAATATAGATAGAATCATTATTAGAAAAATCTAAATATCAAGTATTTGGAGAACCTGTTACCGATAATGTATTTGAGAATATTTGTTTAGAAGATAAAAAATATATTGCGGTGGAATATCTTCCAGGTCAGTTTGACCAGCGGGGAGATAGTGCTATACAATGTCTTTCTCTTACAGATGCTAGCCACAAACTGAATGTAAGGAATGGAAAGCTGATTATTGTAGAAGGTCATATTTCGCAGGATGATTTGAATGTTAAAAAAAATATTTTATTAATGAAATAGAAGTTAGAGAACAAGATTTACAAGTATTAGATGATAGTATTCTAATAAAGACGGAACAGGAAAATGAGATAATAGAATTTATTTTTTTAACGGATAAGGAGATTAAGGAATATCGTCAATTATTATCTTTGGTAATGAGTAATGAAGATTTAATTCATGTGAGAAACTATTTTGCGAAAGAAGAGAAGCGGAATCCTACGATTACTGAAATTAAAGTGCTTGATACTTATTGGTCAGATTATTGCCGCATTGCCGGAATCCTACTTTTGAAACAGAACTACAGAGGCTTACTTTTCCAAAAGGAAAAATAGGAGATATGTTGTTTGAAATTTTTTCCCAATATCTTAAAATGCGGTAGTTTTTAGGTAGAGACAAAATACCTATTATTTTAATGGATATGTCTACTATTAATGCTCGGTATGAATTAAAAAAGGGTCATCTTAATGATTGGGAAATATCGGAAGAAAATAATGCGTGTAGTTTATTTATAGATGTTGATAATGAAGGGGCAATAGAAAAGTGGCTAATGATGTGTAAAAATGAAACTCATAATCATCCTACGGAAATAGAATCTTTTGGAGGACCATCTACTTGCATAGGAGGAGCTATAAGAGATCCATTGAGTTGTAGAAGTTATGGTTATCAGGCTATGCGTATTCCTTGTGCGGGTGATATTACTCAACCTATACAGAGCACATTGAAAGGAAAATTTCCTCAGCGTATAATTAGTAAAATGGCTGCTCATGGGTATTCCTCTGATGGTAATCAGATAGGTATAGCTACCACTCATGGACGAGAAATTTATCACCCCGAATATGTTGCTAAACGAATGGAAGTAGGGGTTGTGGTAGGGGCAGTACAAACCTCTCAGGTGAGGAGGGCATCGCCCCAAACTGGAGATATAATTATTTTATTAGGAGGAAAAACAGGAAGAGATGGTATAGGAGGAGCTACGGGATCTTCCAAAGAACATCATGATAAATCTGTTGAAGTACAAAAAGGAAATCCTATAGAAGAAAGAAAAATACAACGTTTTTTTAGAAACTCAAAAGTTACCAAACTAATTAAAAAATCTAATGATTTTGGTGCTGGAGGGGTTTCGGTAGCTATTGGGGAGCTTGCAGAAGGTGTACTTATAGAGTTAAGATAAAATTTCTACTAAATATAGAGGACTTCAGGCTATAGAACTGGCACTTAGTGAATCTCAAGAACGCATGAGTGTTGTAGTAGAACCTCAAGATGTAGATTCATTAATTACTCTTGCTCATCAAGAAAATATAGAAGCCACTATTATTATTGAGAAGGTTACAGAGGAGGCACGCCTTACTATGAGGTATAAAGGTAAAAAATTGTAGATATTAGTAGACCCTTTATCAATACTAATGGAGTACGCCAGAAGACAGATGTAGCTATTGCTAAAGTACCAATAACCAATATACCTTTTAATAGAAATATTGAAGGTAGTACGTTTAAAGAAAAGCTATTTTATAATTTATCTGCTTTTAATGTGGCTATTCAAAAAGGAATGATAGAAATGTGAAATGTGTGATGCTACTATTGAAAGATCAACAGTTCTGATGCCTTTTGGAGGGAAATATCAACTTACAGAAACTCAGGTAAGTGTGCAAAAATTGCCAATATTAAAAGGGCATACCAATACTGCAAGTATTCTAAGTTTTGAGTACAATCCCGATCTCGCTTCTTGGAGTCCTTATCATCATGGAGGTATTTATTCAGTGATAGAATCTATGTCAAAGATAGTTGCTGACGGAGGCTGTTATAAACATATTAGATTTTCTTTTCAAGAATATTTTGAGCGTTTAAGTAAAGATCCTTCTCGTTGGGGAAAATCTGTAGCAGCATTGCTGGGTACGATAGAAATATTACAACAATTTCAATTAGATTCTATTGGAGGAAAAGATTCTACGAGTGTTAGTTTTAAAGATATAGATGTACCTCCTACCTTGATTTCTTTTTCTATTACTACGGTTGATGTAAAGCAGATTTCTCCGGAATTTCAAAAAAAGGGAAACTATATATATCTCTATAAAACATCATTACAAAGATGCTTTTATGCCTAATGTATTGCAATTGAAATATCATTTTTAGTATATTTATCACCAAATAAAACATCAACAAATAATATCTGCTTATACCATAGGAATAGGAATATGGGAGGCATAAGTGAAGTAATAATCTTACTTTCATAAATATTTATCAAAATCTCCCCTATTATTTTCATATAACCTGCCAATACTAAAAAATCTATTTTATATTGTTGTAATACTTCAAAAATCATCGTTTCATATAATTTTCTAGAATGCTCCTTAGAATCAAAGATATAAGTTTGAATATTATATTTTTTAGCACGTTCTATTACAAATGCCTTCGTATTATTGCATACTAACAATACAATTGCTATATTTTTATATTGTTGGGAAATAAGATTGTCAAAATTACTTCCGTTTCCATTCGAAAAAATAGCTACTCTCATACTATATCTACTCCGAATGTATTTGTAATTTCTCCTATGATATTGCTGGTTTTACAGTAGGAGCAGTAGAGAAATCTAAACTCATAGATGTATCAAATGTAAAGGTTGGAGATAAATTAATAGGAATTGATTCTAGTGGTGTACATTCTAATGGTTTTTCTTTAGTGAGAAAAATTATTCTTAAAGCCAAGAACATCAACCTAAAGACTTCTTTTGAAAATAGTATCATATTCATCTTTATCATACATATCTGGCATTTCCTCAGTTTTATCTCTTACCAACCCACAATTTGCCATTATACAACCATCACTAACTCCTTTTACAATTTGTTTAATACGATGAAATTTATTTTTTCCTATAGCAATATAATCTAAAAAAATAAGGGTGTTTCCCCTTGTGCTAAAACATCATTTACACACATTGCCACAGCATCTATATACCTATGGTATCATGCCTAATGCCTGTGCTAAGAGTAGTTTTGTGCCTACACCATCAGTACCACTTATTAAGATAGGTTGTTGCATCTGAAGCAATGATAAATTAAACATTCCTCCAAAAGCACCTATACCGCCCATCATCCCAAGACGATTAGTTCGTTCTACATGTTTTTTTATACATCTAACAGATTCATATCCTGCCTCCAAATTAACTCCCGATTGTTGATAGAATTTACTTTTCCTATGTTGTTGAAATCCTCCCTCAGAAAAAGAATATTTATTTTTATCTACTACATAGTTTTGTTGCTTATCATTCATAATTAGTATTTTTATGACACCATATTATTTCCTAAATAAAGTTTTATTATTTAACACTTTTCGTCCTTATTAGCCTCTTTTAATGATTGATAAATAGGTGTTAGATAGTTACCCGAGAAACAAGCCACACAAAGTTCTTTTCTATTTCCTATGTCAAACAAATCTTGCATAGGAAGAAATGCCAAAGAATCCGCTTTTATTTCTTTACATAATTCATCACAATTTAATCTTGCACTAATTAATTCTTCATAAGTAGACATATCTACACCATAAAAACAAGGATGGGTAATTTGAGGGGATGCTATACAAACATGCACCTCTTTGGCTCCAGCATCTTTAAGCATACTAACTATATGCATGGATGTAGTTCCTCTCACAATAGAATTATCTATTAAGATAATTCGCTTACCATTGACTACTGATTTTATTACAGAAAGTTTCATTCTTACAATACGCTCTCTAAGTTCTTGCGAAGGCTGAATAAACGTTCTCTCTACATATTTATTTTTAATAATCCTGTTTCATATGAAATACCTGTAGCTTCTGAATATCCTATGGCTGCGGATAAGCTTGAATCAGGAACACCTATCACAATATCCTCATCTACAGGAGCCACATAGGATAATTTTTTTCCTGAAAATTTTCACATTCAACCCCTCTATCACACTATTAGGACGAGAAAAATAAATATATTTCATAGCACAAATATGATGACTACAAGCCTCAGAATATTTACAAGATTCTATCCCTTTCTCTGATATACAGAGAATTTTTCCAGGCTCTAAGTTCCTTATAAATTCTGCCCCTATGATATCAAAAGCACAAATTTCACTAGCAATAACATAACCCTCTTTTAGTCTTGCCAAAGACAAAGGACGCAAACCATGTTTATCTCTACAGCTATACATTTTATCAGCAGTCATGTACATGCATTGATAGCTACCGCATGATGTTCATTAATGAGAGGATCTTCTAACTAATCATTGTTATAGTACAGCTCAAAAATAGTATTTATAGGCTGAATACCTTCCTCTAAATTTAGTCGCTTTGCCATACTGCCAGTAATCACATTACGAACAATTACTTCCAAAGGAAAAATAGTTACTTTTTTACAAAGTTGTTCTCTTTCACTCAAATGTTTAATAAAATGAGTAGGGATTCCTTCTTTTTCTAATTTATTAAATAAAAGTTCGGTAATCTTATTATTCAAAACACCTTTGTTTGCGATAATAGCTTTTTTGACACCATTAAAAGCAGTGGCAACATCTTTATAGTAAATAATAATTTTATCTAGCTCATCAGTAGCATAGATTTGCTTATCCTTGCCTTCATAAAGATATTCTTTTTTTTGCATAACATAATTTTTTTAAGTTAAAAAATAAAGTAATCCTCATTTTATTATTTGAAATAATTAATAGCATTTTTAAAAATATTTTGATACCTATTCCCCTGAATATTTTTAAGTAGATCTTGTGCCATACGCTCACAATGTCCCATACATCCTAATATCTAACCACGCCTAGAAATAATACCTTCAATAGCATAACAAGATCCATTAGGGTTATACAAACCATTCATTGTAGGATGCCTCTTCTTCTATTTCTAAAAATCAGAAAATCAATCAAAGCACCCTCATTTCTAAAAACTCTTGCCATATCATAATCGCAATTTTTACCAGGGAATATAGGTAATAAAACCTGTGGAGACAGACGTAGATAGTGAATATTTAAAAATTGGAACTTTAGAATCCAATCTTAAAGCAGGTAATTCTAACAAAGAAGTATTATTTATTTTAGTAGGATAAATATCCTGAAATGTATTTATAGAAGCCTGTAAGGCCTCTTCAATATCAACAACTATATTGTTGATAATAATATTTTCAGAAGTAACCTCACCATTTATTGTACTTTTGCCGTTACCATTGTGGAATATTTTTTATGTTATGTTGTAAAAATAAAAGTAAATCTTGAATAATTCAAATAATTTTTGAAAATTGTTTTATGGGTAATATAATAGATAAAGTAAAAATCGGTGAAAATATAAGGAAAATAAGGCATTATCAAAGAATTTCTCAAACTATTTTTGCAGAAAAATTAGGTGTGAAATATCAAACTATTTCTCAAATAGAGAAGGGACAAATAGCTCCATCTATTGAAATTCTTTTGAAAATTTCAAGTAATTTTAGAATTTCAATAGAAAGTTTACTTTTACAAGATGAAATATCTACCACACCCACGCCATCATTGCTGGATACACCCGCAATAATCTCTCCATGCCCCGAGCTACTCGAGAAAATACATTATTAAAGGCTACCATTGCGGATTTAAAGCAAGATAAAGCTCTCTTGCAAGATACCATCAAGTACCAGCAAGAGCAAATCTCATTTTTTTAAAAACATAATGTTGAACTTGAAGAAGTACTATCTGATTATAAGGAAGTAATAGAAGATTATCAGAAAAAATCCCTACAAAAATCAAAATAATCCTTAAAACTTGTGTATCCAAATTACCAAACCAAATGTGTAAGGCATACCCTCATTTTTGGCATCACTTCTAATATCCATGCGGGTTACAGCTATTTTTTACTGGTTCAAAAGTGTCCAAAAACGCTTCAAAACAATGTTTTTTAGCCATTTTACAGGGGTTTGGCGAGTATATTTCATTCTATTTTCGTCATTTTTTGCACCGAAAAATAGCCAAAGTAGGAATTTCGGCAATACCACTTGTGCAAAAAAATTAATACAAAAAAAGTATTAAATTTTCTATTAATTGATTGTATTAAACCAAATGTATGAAAAACTTAA
>JBOFDP010000085.1:0-157519 GCA_051647125.1 Chitinophagaceae bacterium
ATGAGGTGTTTTTTTCAAGCCTTCTTTATAAATATCCTCACCTAATAATTGTAGTATTTGGGAAAATAGTTTTTCTATCTCTTGAGTATTATTTTCTGGTTTCATTATTGTTAAGTATTTTACCTTTGTAAATAAATTACAATAATAATTCTTTTTTAAGAGGTTTGTTATAAAAATAAAATATCTTTGTATTAAATAAATTAATAGCATGGAAGAACTTTTACAAAAAATTACAGAAGAAACAGGTGTTACCCAAGAACAAGCACTTAAGGCTATGCGTATAGTTGAAAAGCATGTGAAATCCAAATATCCTATGATGGCACCTATGATAAAAAAAGCCTTTTCAAAAATAGAAGAGATGGAGAAAAAAGAATGTTAAAAATATTTTATCTGTTATTCTTGATTAAGCATAAACACCCTCAACATATTTAAAGCATGTTGGGCAGTACTTTCTATATTTTGCATTCTACTACCTCTAAAATAAAATATTTTACTTACGTTAGTTGTATGATTTCCCACAGCTATACACACTGTTCCTATCGGTATTTTTCGAGTACCTCCATCTGGACCCATAACCCCTGTTACCGCAATAGCATAATCGGTATTTAATATTTTTAATGTCCCTTGTATCATTTCTTTAGCAACTTCTTCACTCACCAATGTTTGGTCTAAAATAGTTAATTCCTTGACTTGCAATAGTTTTTTTTTCACAGCAGTATGATAGCTAACAATACTACCGTAATAATAAGAAGAGGAACCTTGCCTTTGGGTCAATAAATGTGCAATGTAGCCTCCCGTGCAACTTTCTGCTGTAGAAATAGTTTTTTTATTTTTAATAAGTAGTTCTGCCACTACTTCTACAATAGATTTATCTTCCATAGTTACGATACAACCTAATAATAAATTTTTCAATTCTTCAAAATATCTATCTATCAAAAAAACACTTTTGCCATATGCTGTAAGTCTCAACTTAACAAATCCAAAAGCATTAGGCAAATAAGCTAATGACATATCTTCTGGTAAGCTTTTTTCAAAGCCCTCTAAAATATCAGCAAGGGAAGATTCATATTCTCCAATAGTGGTAATATATCTATCCTCAATAATGGCATGATATATTTTAGAAAGTTGGGGTATAATAGTTTCTTGCATCATATGAATCATCTCACTTGGAACTCCTGGCATAAAAATAAAAATTTGTTTATCTCTTTCAAACCACATCCCTGGAGCTGTGCCTACATCATTGGAAACTACAATAGCGGTTGAAGGAAGATATGCTTGCTGAATATTTCTATCCGTAAGAGGCATATTTACAGTTTTAAAAAACTGCTCTATGTTCTTTAATGTAGGATCATGCAATTTCAAAGAAGTATCAAAATATTCAGTTACTATTTTTTTTGTTTTATCATCTAATGTAGGTCCTAATCCTCCTGTTACAAATATCACCGTAACATTTTTTTTAGCATCCTCCAGTGCTTTTATAATATCTTGCTGATTATCACCTACTACCATACGGAATTTTATAAACAATCCTATTGGTCTCACTTGTTGGGCTATCCAAGCACTATTCGTATCAATTGTTTGCCCGATAAGTAATTCATCTCCAATAGTAATAACAGCACAAGGAATTTGTTGGTTGGTCATTATAAAAAGATTTTATTTTTTCTACTTATTATATTTTTTCAAGAGTAATTGTTTGCCATCATATTCTGCATATGAGAAATGGCTTATCCAGTCTCCAAGATTAATATAGCGAGATTTTGCATTAAGTTGGAGGTCTAATTTTAGATGCCTATGTCCAAAAACAAAAAAATCTATAGTTGTATCTTTTTTTAAGTATTCTTGACAAAAAACAATTAACCACTCTCTTTCTATTCCTAAAAATTGGTTATCAGGAATCTTCTTCTCAAGTCTACTTCTTTTACTAAAATAGTTGGCTATATAAATCGCTATATCAGGATGTACTATCCATTGAAAAAGAAAACGTAAAAAACGTGATTGAAAAATTCTTTTCAAATATTTATATCTATAATCTTTGGGACCAAGACCATCTCCATGAACAATAAAAAATTTATGCTCTTGGATTTGAAAAATTCGTGCATTATGAAAAATCTTAAAATTAAACATTTCAGTAAAATACTGACTCATCCATTGGTCATGATTACCTGAAAAATAATACATCTTTATGCCCAAATCTTTCATACGCAGCCATTGAGATTGCAACCTAATAAATCCTTTAGGAATCACATAATAATATTCCCACCAAAAATCAAATATATCTCCAAGAAAAAATACCGTATCTGCATCATGCTCAATACTCTGCAAAAAAGATACTATTTTTCTTTCCCTTTCTTCACTATTTTCTTTACTGGGAATACCCAAATGAAAATCAGAAAGGAAATATATTTTTTTGCCTTCGGGAAGAGCAATAGTATACATAAAACTAACAAGTTGGACTATCTATAAATAATACATATAGCTCTTTAGGACCATGAACCCCTATTACTAAAGTTTTTTCTATATCTGCAGTACGACTATGACCGGTGATAATAGAAACCATAGAAGTGTCCATAGCTTGTACTGTTTGTAAATTAATGACTTCTTCCAAACTATTTTTTAGCTGAGAAGCATACGCAATAACCATATGAATAGGAGCAAATACGGTATTTTTTCTATTTTGATTTTTAGCAGAAACTACAATACTTCCAGTGCGTGAAATCAGATAATCACAATCTGTAATAATTACTTGTGCATCTACAATATTCTCAGTTAAAGGCAATGTATCTGAACAAATATTTAAATTGTGGATAGTTTTAGGATGGTTACAAAAAATACTTGTCCAATTAAAATAATCTGTCAAAGACTTTATATTTCTTAAAGCTTCTTCTTCATTTTCACAATACATAAACTTACCACCAAGAATATTAAATTCTTTTGCAAACTTTACCGCAAGTTCTTCTTTTAATGGATGCCAAATTTTTTCATAGTTAATACGCTTATGTTTTATACCCTCATTTTGAGAGGATAAAAGTCCTGTCTTTATTTTTTTTATAATATTTTGCTTGGCATCACTACCGTTAGTATTCATAAAATTATTTTTTATTGCCTTGTTTGGTAGCTTTTTTCTTTGATATATCTTCTACACTCTGTTCTGGCATTTTAAAAGGTCGCTTACCAATTAATTGTTCCACATCATACTGAAAAAGTACTTCTTTGTCCAATAAAGCTTTAGCTAGTTTTTCTACGTCTTTTTTATGTTGTATAAGTAATTTTTTTGTACGCTGATAAGCCTTATCTATCATTTTTCTAGCTTCATCATCTATCATTTTTCCAGTAGCTTCACTATAAGGTTTTACAAAGAAATTCTCTTGATGAGGATCGTAAAAACTAATATTTCCAATATTTTTATTCATGCCATAAACCGTAACCATAGAATACACTAGTTTGGTAATTGTTTGCAAATCATTACTTGCTCCTGTAGAAATTTTACCAAAGAAAATATCTTCAGCCACACGCCCTCCTAATGTCATACACATTTGATCAGTAAGCTGTTCTACATTATATAAATATTGTTCTTTGGGTGTATATTGAGCATATCCCAATGCGGCTACTCCTCGAGGTACAATAGTTACTTTAAGCAAAGGATAAGCATGTTCTAAAAACCAACCACATACAGCATGACCAGCTTCATGATAAGCAATAATTTCTTTTTCTTCTTTCAATATCACTTTCCCCTTTTTCTCTAATCCTCCAATAATCCTATCTATAGCATCCTGAAAATCTGAAGAATCCACCTCTTTTTTATCTTTCCTAGCAGCAATTAAAGCTGCCTCATTACATACATTAGCAATATCAGCACCAGAAAATCCAGGAGTTTGTTCGGCTAGCTTTAAAGCATCTACCTCTTTAGAAAGTTTTATCTTTTTTAGATGTACTTCAAATATTTCTTGTCGTCCTTTTACATCAGGTTTATCTATGCTAATTTGCCTATCAAACCTTCCCGGGCGAAGCAATGCAGCATCCAACACATCAGGACGATTAGTAGATGCTAATACAATAATTCCTGTAGTACCATCAAACCCATCCATTTCTACAAGTAACTGATTAAGCGTATTTTCTCTCTCATCATTGCTCATAAACATACTTTTCCCTCGTGCTCTACCTATTGCATCTATTTCATCAATATATACAATACAAGGGGCTTTTTCTCGTGCTTGCTTAAACAAATCTCTCACACGGCTTGCTCCTACCCCTACAAACATTTCTACAAAATCACTACCACTCATCGTAAAAAAAGGTACTTTAGCTTCTCCGGCCATAGCTTTCGCTAATAAAGTTTTTCCTGTACCAGGAGAACCTACCAAAAGTACACCCTTAGGAATTTTACCTCCTAAAGCTGTATATTTTTGTGGATTTTTTAAAAAATCTACTACTTCCATTACCTCTAATTTAGCTTCATCTAATCCAGCCACATCATTAAAAGTAATAGTTACCTGAGAGCTATCTTGTTCAAAAATTTTAGCTTTAGATTTTCCAAAGCTAAAAATTCCACCACCGCCAGCACCACCACCGCCACCGCCAGCTACTCCACTCATTTTCCTAGAAATAAGAATCCACAAACCTACAAATATCAATACAGTCAGTACAGTACTTCCTATAAAACCCCAAAATTCTCCTTCTGTAGTAATACTATATTCTGGTTGATAAAGTTTAATCGTTTTTCCAGATTTTGATTGTGCTATATCTTTTTGGTTAATATTTTCTACTATAGTGTTAAACTTTGACAAAAATTCATCTGTGCCTGCAATAGTAAAATAAAATTGATTTGTTTTAGCATCCCCAAAACTACCAAGACCAGGTATAGCTTGTTTTTTTAATAAAGATTGGTAAAATTGATTTGTAAGGCTATCTTTATAAATAAAAACCTTGACTAAAGATTTATTTTTTATAACTTCTATTTTTTCTACATCTTTTTGAGGTAGCATAGTATACCAAAAATCTGACTCAGAAACAGAAACAGCATCAGGATTCATTCCTCCAAAAAATTGGAATCCTAAAAACGCAATAGCTATAAGCGCATATATCCAATAAATTGAAATAAATCTTTTTCTCTTTGGTGGTGGTGTATTATTTTTTTTGTTATCTAACATTTCTTATCTACTTTTTAAACAATCATGCAAATTTACAATAATTTTAGGCAATAGAAGGTTTTTCATTATATAAAATTTTATTCAATTAGCACAAAGAAAAACCTTTGTATTTTTTACAAAGGTTTTTTACTCATTTCTTAAAAATTGATCATTTATTTTTTTTCTGCAGTAGCTTTTGCAGATTCCTCTTGTTTTAACATACGTGTAATATCTACAGATACTATAGGTATTCTTGGAGAATTTAATATTTCGTACTGTTCTATTTTAACATCCTCTACTCGAATATTCTGACCCACTTGCAATTGTGTAGTGTCTATAGCAATGCATTCTTGCAAATATTTTGGATATGTTTTTACCTTCAACGACTTCATTTTTACCACCAGCTTACCACCAGCTTTTACGCCTTCCGCTGTACCTTTAAAATGAATAGGTATATTTGCAATAAGCTTTTTCTCTTCTACCAATTCTAACAAATCTATATGAATAAGTTTATCTGTAATTTTATGAAACTGTAAATCTTTTAGAATGCATCTATAGGTTTTATCTCTTATTTTTACTTCTGCAATTTGGAAATTAGGCGTATAAACCAAAGGCTTAATTTGTTTTTCTGTAGCATAGAAATTAATTTCTTTTTGACCTCCATATATTACGCCTGGCACTTGTAATTGAGAGCGGTGTTGGTAAGAGGCTTTTTTGCCAAACTGTGTCCTCAATTGTCCTTCAACTGTAATAACATTCATAACGCGATATTATTTAATATTTTAAAGACTGCAATGATACATTTTTATTTTCTAAAAAACAAATCATTAATACTCTCATTAAAAACTGCATGCTTAATAGCTTTCGAAAAAATATCTGCTACACTTAATACTTTTATTTTTGAACAAGCATTTAGTTTTTCCTGAGAGATGAGAATAGTATCCGTAACGACTAACTCCTCCAAACAACTATTTTCAATATTTTTAATAGCATCCCCACTCAAAATTGCATGCGTACAAAATGCTCTCACACTTTTTGCCCCATTTTCTTTTATCAAATTGGCACTTCTGGTAAGTGTACCCGCAGTATCACAAATATCATCAATAAGTACAATATCTTTACCCTCTACATCTCCTATAACCGTCATACTAGCTACCTCATTTACCCGTTTTCTATATTTATCACATAATGCCATATCTACTTCAAAAATAGTAGACATCGTACGAATACGTTTAGCACTTCCTACGTCAGGTGCTGCAAATACCAAATTTTGAAGATTCAGATTCCGGATATAAGGGATAAACACTACATAACTTTCTAAATGGTCTAACGGAATATCAAAATATCCTTGTATTTGCGGAGCATGTAAATCCATCGTAATAATTCTATCAGCACCTGCAGCAGTAAGCATATTCGCAATAAGCTTAGAACCTATAGCTACACGAGGTTGATCTTTCCTATCCTGACGAGCATAACCATAATAAGGAATCACCGCAATTACCTTATATGCAGAGGCTCTACGTGCAGCATCTATCATAAGAAGCAATTCCATAATATTAGAACAAGGGGAACAAGTGCTTTGTACCAGAAAAACATGAGCGCCACGAACACTACTTCCATATTTTACTTGAATTTCACCATCCTTAAACTGTTGGATTTCTATATTACCCAAAGGCATACCGTACTTTTCGGCTATGTTCAAAGACAACCCATGGGAAGCATTGCCTGAGAATATTTTTACTTCGTGCTGATCTTGCATAAAAAGAGTATAATTTAGCTACAAAGGTAATTATTTTGAAAAAAAATAATTTTTTCCATAGAATAATTGCCAAAACCTTATAACTATTGGTTTGTATCATTAAAAAAAATTTTCCACAGTTATTTGTGTAAAAACTAAGATTTAAAATATACTGCTTATAGTTATTTTTGTTGCAAATTTGAGTAGCTTTATGAAAAAATTACAGTTTAATCGCCATTTTTCACAAGAAGGAATCACTCCGTTTGACCAGTTCAAATATGAGCTAAGAACAAGTGAAATTAAAGACCCTAATGGGGAAACTGTATTTCGCGAGGAAAATGTAGAAGTTCCTACATCTTGGAGCCAGATAGCTACTGATATTTTAGCTCAAAAGTATTTGCGTAAAGCGGGTGTCCCTCAACCTAATGGTAGTTTAGGGAAAGAAACTTCAGTAAAACAAGTAGTGCATCGTATGGCTAATTGTTGGAAAGTATGGGGAATCAAATATGGTTACTTTGAAACCGAGCAAGATGCACAAATTTTTTATGATGAGTTGGTCTATTCCATGTTAGCACAACAAGCAGCTCCTAATTCTCCACAATGGTTTAATACGGGGTTATATGAAAGCTATCATATCAAAGGTAAGCCTCAAGGGCATTATTATGTAGACCCTATAGACAAGAAAACAAAAAAATCTACCTCTGCCTATGAACGCCCTCAGACACATGCTTGTTTTATTTTAAGTGTTAATGATGATTTGGTTAATGAAGGTGGCATTATGGATTTGTGGCTTAGAGAAGCAAGGGTTTTTAAATATGGTTCTGGGGTGGGTACGAATTTTTCTAATCTACGAGGGATTAACGAAAATTTGAGCGGAGGAGGAGCCTCAAGCGGTTTAATGAGTTTTTTAAAAATAGGTGATCGCTCTGCAGGAGCTATAAAATCTGGAGGCACTACTCGTAGAGCTGCAAAAATGGTTTGTCTTGACCTTGATCATCCTGAAATTATAGATTTTATAGAATGGAAAATGCAAGAAGAGAAAAAAGTAAAGGCTCTTATAGAATCAGGATATTCTAATCATTTTGAAGGAGAAGCTTACAATACCGTAAGTGGGCAAAATTCTAACAATTCTGTACGTATTCCTAATCTATTTTTTAGCACTCTAAGAAATAAAGGTATGTGGGATTTAACTACTCGTACAGATCATAAAACCATACGCTCTATACCTGCCCAAGAGCTTTGGGATAAAATATCAAACTCTGCCTGGCATTGTGCAGATCCTGGTGTACAATTTAGCACCACTATTAATGAATGGCATACTTGTCCTAAAGGAGGATCTATTAATGCTTCCAACCCTTGTTCGGAATATATGTTTTTGGACAATACGGCATGTAACTTAGCTTCTCTTAATTTAGTCAAATTTTTTGATGTAAAAACACAACAATTTAATATAGAAAGTTTCCAATATGCTTGTAGATTATGGACAGTTGTATTAGAAATTTCTGTACTCATGGCACAATTTCCTTCCAAAGAAATTGCAGAACTTAGCTATCAATACCGGACCATTGGCTTAGGATATGCCAATTTGGGTACACTCCTTATGTTACAAGGCATTCCTTACGATACCCCAAAAGCACGGGCTATAGCAGCAAGTATTACTGCTATTATGACTGGATGTAGTTATCATACTAGTGCAGAGATGGCGTCTTTCTTAGGTTCTTTTGAACAATATGAGGAAAACAAAGAAGACATGCTTCGCGTTATTAGTAACCACCGTGTGGCTGCTTATAATGACAAAAATGCTTATCAATCATTAAGTATTCTACCTCAAGGTATAGATGCTCTTCAAGCTCCTAACGATTTATTGAAAACAGCACAAAGAACTTGGGATAAAGCTCTTACCTTGGGGCAAAAATATGGTTATAGAAATGCACAAGCTACTGTTATAGCCCCTACAGGCACTATAGGGCTTATTATGGATTGTGATACAACTGGTGTTGAGCCTGATTTTGCATTGGTAAAATTTAAAAAATTAGCCGGTGGTGGATATTTTAAAATTGTCAATCAGGCGGTCACCATTGCTCTTCATCATTTAGGTTATACTAATGCTGAGGTAAAAGATATTATTGACTATATTGTAGGACATGCTTCTTTAGAAAATAATCCTTTCATTAATCCAAAATCTTTACAAGAAAAAGGATTTACAAAAATTGAAATCTCCACTATTAACCAACACCTTAAATCTGCTTTTGATATAAAATTTGTATTCAATAGTTTTGTACTTGGTGATGCCTGTATGCAACGGCTTGGGTTTAGTAAAGAAGAATATACAAACCCTTCTTTCAATATGTTAGAAGCTCTTGGGTTTACTACCCAACAAATAGAACAAGCTAATGATTTTATTTGTGGAACCATGATGATAGAACAAGCCCCTCATATCAAACAAGAACACCTTCCTATATTTGACACTGCCAATAAAGGTGGGAAAAAAGGCAAACGATATATTAAAGCTGCTGGGCATATCTGTATGATGGCTGCGGTACAACCCTTTATCAGTGGTGCTATTTCTAAAACTATTAATTTACCCAATGAAGCTACTGTAGAGGATATTGCAAATACCTACCTATTAAGTTGGCAAATGGGGTTGAAAGCTAATGCTTTGTATAGAGATGGTTCTAAACATAGTCAACCTCTTAGTAATAAAGTAGAAGAAAAAGAGAAAAAAGAAGCCTCGTTAGAGTCTGATATAATGATAGATTTAAGTAAACTGTCTTTAGAAGAGCTTTTGCAAGAAATAGATCATAGAATGCAGTCTGTAGAATCTATTACTGCATTAAAGAAAAGTTTAGCACACATTATTAACAAAAGAAAACTTCCTGCAAAACGTAATGGATTTACTCAGAAAGTAAAAATTAATAGTCAATCTATGTACATAAGAACTGGAGAATATAACGATGCTACAATAGGAGAAATCTTCATAGATTTGGCAAAAGAGGGAAGTACTCTTAGAAGTTTAATGAACTCTTTTGCCATTGCAGTTTCTGTAGGGTTGCAATATGGCGTACCTTTAGAGGAATATGTAGATAAATTTGTATTTACCAAATTTGAACCTTCAGGAATGACTGACCATCCTAATATAAGAACCACCACATCACTTATTGATTTTGTATTTAGATTATTAGCCTATGAATATTTGGGTAGAGAAGATTTAGTACATCAACCTGCAAAAAAAACTCCTATCAAAAAAGTTCATTCCAAACCAGAATTATCTTCTATAAGAATATTAGCTCCCCATACACCTGTAGTAAAAACACCCTCTTTAGTATCACAAGAAATTATGACAAAAGTATCTGATCATAATAGTGCTTTAAGCAAGCATAATAAAATCATGCAAAACGATGCTCCTTTGTGTACTACTTGTGGTCATGTAACCGTACGTAGTGGCACTTGCTACAAATGCCTCAATTGCGGTACAAGCTTGGGATGTAGTTAAAAATGTTTGTTTTAAAAACTGCCTTTATATTAAGTAATAAAAAAAAATTTCATTACAAAAATAAAAATTGTATTTTTGCGAACTGTTCTTTTGAAGTGTATGGAGCGAAAAGCCAGAGTAGCTCAGCTGGTAGAGCTACTGATTTGTAATCAGTAGGTCGGGGGTTCGATTCCCTTCTCTGGCTCTATATAAATTTTTATGGGTAGGTACCAGAGTGGCCAAATGGGGTGGACTGTAAATCCACTGGCTTTCGCCTTCGGAGGTTCGAATCCTTCCCTGCCCACCATATAATTCTTTTTGCGGAAGTAGCTCAGTTGGTAGAGCGACAGCCTTCCAAGCTGTAGGTCGCGGGTTCGAGCCTCGTCTTCCGCTCTTTTTTTATCCTTTTTCAATTCTTATTTTTTGAATCGTTAAAGGATATCCATAAGGAAAGCAAGCCGTTGTAGCTCAGTGGTAGAGCACTTCCTTGGTAAGGAAGAGGTCGCGAGTTCAATTCTCCTCAACGGCTCTTTTTACCAAATTAAAATAGAATTTTTAAAAAATATTTTGTTTCATAATTCTATTTTTGTAGCTTTGTGGTATTAACAATAAGGAAAAAGTATTTATTAATTAAAAAATTAAAAGTAAATAGACAATGTCAAAAGAAACATTTTCAAGAACCAAGCCCCATGTAAACGTAGGTACTATAGGACACGTAGATCATGGGAAAACAACACTTACGGCAGCCATTACAACTATTTTAGCTAAAAAAGGTATGGCTCAAGTAAAAAATTATGATGAAATTGATGCTGCTCCTGAAGAAAAGGAACGTGGTATTACTATTAACACTGCACACGTAGAATATGAAACTGATAATAGACACTATGCACACGTAGATTGTCCTGGTCATGCTGACTATGTAAAAAATATGATTACGGGTGCGGCTCAAATGGATGGTGCTATTCTTGTAGTTGCTGCTACTGATGGTCCAATGCCACAAACAAAGGAACATATTCTTCTTGCTCGCCAAGTAGGGGTACCTAAAATTGTAGTATACTTAAATAAAGTAGATATAGCAGATCCTGAATTATTAGAATTAGTAGAAATAGAAGTAAGAGAACTATTAAGTTCTTATGGTTTTGATGGAGATAATACACCTATTATTAAGGGTAGTGCTACACAAGCATTAGCGGGTGATACTGCAGGTGTAAAATCTATAGAAGATTTAATGCAAGCTGTAGATACTTGGATACCAACTCCTACGCGTGAAGTAGATAAACCTTTCTTAATGTCTGTAGAAGATGTGTTCTCTATTACGGGTCGTGGTACAGTGGCTACTGGTCGTATAGAAAGAGGTGTGATTAAAGTAGGTGAACCTGTAGATATCGTAGGTATGCAGGAAGAAAAAATGACTTCTACAGTTACAGGTGTAGAAATGTTTAGAAAACTATTAGATAGGGGAGAAGCTGGCGATAATGCTGGTTTATTATTAAGAGGTATAGAAAAAGATAATATCCGTAGAGGTATGGTTATTTGTGCTCCTAATACTATCACTCCACATACTGAATTTAAATGTGAAGTGTATATTTTAAGTAAGGAAGAAGGTGGTCGTCATACTCCATTTTTTAATAAATATCGTCCTCAATTTTATTTCCGTACTACTGACGTAACTGGAGAAATAGAATTACCTCAAGGTACAGAAATGATTATGCCTGGAGACAATACTTCCATTACGGTAAAACTTATAGCACCTGTTGCTATGGAAAAAGGGTTGAAGTTTGCTATTCGTGAAGGTGGTCGTACGGTAGGTGCAGGGCAAGTTACAGAAGTTATTAAATAAGTAGTTTACAGAATTATTTATTTAATAATAGATAAATAAAGTCATTACTTCTTTTGGTAAGTAATGACTTTTGTATACGGGCATAGTTCAATGGTAGAATAGAGGTCTCCAAAACCTTCGATCTGGGTTCAAATCCTAGTGCCCGTGCTGGAAAAATTTATTATAATTAAAATTTAATATATGATTTATGAGTAAAATTGTTACTTTTTTTAAGAAAGTAGGTAATTTTTGTAAGCTTTCTTTTATAGAAATTAGCGAACATGTAACCTGGCCTTCATGGAATCATTTACAACAGTATACTATTATTGTAATTATAGGATGCGTATTTATCTCCTTAATAGTTTGGTTAATGGATACTTTTTCAAATCAAACTATGAAAATTATATATGATATATTTGTCAAATAAATTATTGAGTATTTTTAAAATTTGAAAAATCTGTGGATAACAATATATTACAACAAGAAAATGTTAATACCAAGTGGTACGTGTTGAGAGTAGTTAGTGGTAAAGAAAAAAAAGCCAAAGAAGTATTGAATAAAGAGATTTCTTTTACAGAATTAAAGCAATATGTAAAACAAGTATTTTTACCTATGGAAAAAGTATACAAAGTACAAAATGGTAAAAAGGTAATGCGTGAAAGGAATTATTATCCTGGCTATATTATGGTAGAAGTAGAAGAAGGAAAACTAAGTGATGATTTGCGAGATCTTATCAAAAATACCACTAATGTAATACATTTCTTAGGAAAGGAAAATCCTATTGCCTTACGTAAGGTAGAGGTAGCCAAAATGCTTGGTAGACTGGATGAACTTGATGATGAAGGAGGAATATCTATGAGCATACCTTTTATTATAGGAGAAAGTGTTAAAATTATAGAAGGTCCTTTTAATGATTTTACAGGTACTATAGAAGAAATCAACAAAGAGAGAAAGAAACTTAAAGTGGTTGTGAAAATATTTGGTCGTGCAACGCCTGTAGATTTGAGTTTTACCCAAGTAGAAAGGCTATAAAGGTTTATTTATATGTAAAACCCTTGTATCTCACCGCACACAATGTGCAAAATCTTTATTCCAATCTCCTTTAATACGTTCTATTGAAGGGTTGAAATATCCTAACTTTACCCAAGGGCAATCTTCTTGCAAACTCTCTAAAATATTTTTTATCCCAAATAAAGGTTCGTCTGCATCATAATCAATTTCTGATAAATACCAATCTGGATCAATATTAAGATTTCTACATTGTATTAAATTGATATGATATTTTTTAACCATCTCTACCAAAGCATTATATTCTTTTTCTGTATCGGTAATTCCAGGGAAAATAAAATAGTTTAAACTAATCCATAAATCATATTTTTGGGCAATGGAAATACTTTCAAGTACATTTTCAAAAGAATAATTATTAGGCTTGTAATATTTATGGTACAAATATGATTGAGCAGAATTTAAACTAATACGAATACTATTTAATCCAGCCTTACAAAGCTTTTCTATCACATCAGGCTTAGATGCATTGGTATTTATATGAATACACCCTTTATTCGTATGCTTACGTATTTCTAAAATAGAAGATTCTAATACATTTCCCATCAAAAGAGGTTCTCCTTCACAACCTTGCCCAAAGCTTACTATGGGAAAAGGAGCAGTGTTCAAATGTGCTACAGTGTATTCAACAATTTCTTCCACTGTGGGTTTAAATTGTAACCGATTTTGTGTAGACACTATATTCGTTTCCTCAGGTTGAAAACTAATACATCCTACACAATTAGCATTACAAGCGGAAGAGGTAGGAATAGGACATTCCCATCTATTCATAAAATAATTTTTAGCCGCAGGACATTCATAATCTTTGGTACATTTTTCTCCCAAATGTTTTACCAATCTATTATGAGGAAATTGTTTATATAATAAGTCTATATTACTATGTATCAAAGCATTATCAAACCCTTTACACTCTTGACGAATATCTTGTTCTGTACAAATAGCTGCTATATAGAATTTACCTTCATACCACCCTACCGCTGTATAACAAAATAAGGGTAAATCCAGAGCATTGTTCTTCTTTGCATAAGCTGATAAAAATAATCCTGTATATGCTGGAGGAATAAAAGCCGCCACAGCCCAACCTTTCTGACAAAATTCAATGTTCTGAGAAATATAATTCATTCCTAAAGGTATTCTTTCTGGTAATTCGTACAAACACCCACCCTCAGGCAAAGGTATCCAACTTTCTAAAGGTATGGATAAAGCATCATAACCAGATCTACCCATAGCATATAAAGATCTATCTTCAAAAATATGACCTTTCCCATCGGAATAAAGTAAAAAAGGAGAATGGGCGAGTATGCTCATAGTTTTAGATTATCATACAAAAGAAACTATGTCTCTATATTTTTTTACTCTGTTTAATATTTTCTTTTACCCTTATGTTTAAGATTATTACCATGTCTTTTACTACTATTAGAAAATGAATAAGAATTAGGTATACTATTGGGTTTAAAACGAAATGATGGCATATTATTTGGATATTCCAATTGTCCTTTTGCAAGTTGTAATAATTCACTTTTAATACTATCATCATGTACTACTTCCTTATGCCAATTGAAATAGGCGATTTTCATATAATAAGCGAGTATGTTAGTTAAATAGTTTCTTTTTTCAATATCAGTTTCTTGAAGAGTACATTCTAATAATCGCTCAAAATTTTTCCCCATATGAGAAAATTTAGGATGTGTTTTAGGATACGGTAAAGGCTGGAGGATTTCTTTTTTTTGAAGGAAATTTTTTGGAGGTTTTGGATATGGTGCATTAGGAATATCTATATTATCATCAGCTATCAAGAAAAGATGATCCCAAAGGATTTGCTGCACATTATCATATTGTTTTAAATCGGGATTCAGTACTTCCAAAATCTTAATAATACTTTGTGCATTGTGTAATCTATTGTCAATGGCTATAGTTTTCAAAGCATTTACCATATTGTGAATATTTCGTCCATATTCTCTAATAAGTAAGTACTCTCTTTGTGTATTATAATTCATTGAATAAAATAAAGATATTTTTTGCAAATATAGGGAAACTCTGTTTAATAAAAATATACTAATTTTGTAATCCTATAAAAGTCTATATTATTCCTACACTTTTTTATTGTTTGGGATTTCGTTTTTTTTTATTCCAATGATTATATGCCCATTCATATTCATGTAATTAATGGAGAACAAGAGGCAATATTTTGATGTAGAGAAAATAGAGTTAATTGAAAATTATGGATTGAAGAATAATGAATCAGATACGCATTATTAGCTATAGAAAAAAACAAAGAAATTATTATACAAAGATGGAATGAATATTTTAAAAAATAAAATACTATGAAAATTATTTCCATAATCATAAAAGAAAGAATATTACATGTAGATACATACAGGTAATGGGCAAAAGGTTACTTGTAATTTGGATAATTATCCAAGATTAAAACAAGCTATAAATCAAGAATTAAAAAACTATACAATTTCTTCATTATGTATTCATTCGAAAGAATGCGATGAACATTTAATGTTTAAACCTATGTTTGAAATTATGAAAAAAATTACCAATATATAAAATCAATTACATTTGCAATATGCAAATTCAGAAAATATATAATCAAAATTGTTTAGATACAATGAATAATATGCCTGACCATTTTATTGATTTTGTGATTACCTCTCCACCGTATGACGATATAAGAAATTATAATGGGTATCAATTTGAATTTGCAAAAATAGCAAATGAATTATATAGAGTCGTAAAAGATGGGGCTATCATTATTTGGATAGTGGCAGATGCTACTATTGATGGAAGCGAAACAGGAACATCCTTTAAACAAGCATTATTTTTTAAAGAAGTAGGATTTCGTCTTCACGATACAATGATATATTACAAGAATAATCCCATGCCTCAAACTGGCAATAGATATCACCAACATTTTGAATATATGTTTGCCTTTTCAAAAGGAATACCCATAACTTTTAATCCGATTACTGAGCCTACAAAATATCTTGGACTTGCTAATATGAAAAATAGAGGTCAAAATGGTTCATTGAATTATGAAAAAGTGGAAAGAACGATAGAAAAAAAAGTAGGCAATGTATTTTTTTATTCCGTTGGAGGAGGTATTTCCACAAAAGATAAAATAGCGTATCAACATCCTGCCATATTTCCTGAAAAATTGGTAGCAGATCAAATTAATACTTGGACTAATGAAAATGATTTGGTATACGATCCTTTTATGGGAAGTGGAACGACAGCCAAAATAGCCCAATTGCTAAATAGAAAATGGATAGGATCAGAAATTTCAAAAGAGTATGTTGAAATTGCAGAGGAAAGATTGAATGCCTATATGTTGCAAAATTTATTTACAAAAAAATAATATGAACTTAATAGAAAAAGGGTCGCAAACAGCAATAGATGGTTTTCGCAATGAAGATGATATTGTAAAGAAATTTAATGAATGGGAAAAAGATAAAGATGCTCAAATTTGGCTGGTATTGATGAATTATAAACTTTTTGAAATTGAAGGTGTTATAGCAGTGAAAATATCTGGTTAAAAAACTGATGTTCAGGTGCAAGTAACTGTTAAATTAAAACAGGCAATTGATGTACAAAATCTGCAAGTGAAATTGGTGAGTAACTCTAAAGGCTTTAATCAAATAGATAAACGATGGATACATAAATATTCAGAAATGTGGAATATCCCAAATAATATTATTTCAATTTTAAAACGATATACAGGAGCACAAAAACCTAATATCAAAAATCCAAAAGATAATAGAAGAATGTTTGCCAATCAATTTGTAGAAGAAGAACAAAGAGTAATAATAAAATGGTTAGATAGTCATCAATCTCTAATAGTTTCGGATATATTAAAAGGGCAAGGAAAATTTGCAGCAGAGTGGATGCTTGTAGCTCAGAAAATACAAAACAATGCTCGTTGGATTTTGAAATCGATGAACTTTTGCATGAATTATTTTGGTAATGGAAAAATTGAAATTACGAATAGAGGGAACTTTAAAATTGGACGAATTACTATGCAGAGAAAAGGAGGTGATGAAGGTAGAGATACGGCTAAAATGTTGCAGTTTAAAATTAACCCAGCAGAATTATTTGCTATTAAGTAACCTCAAAAATTTTACTCCACCACCACATTCAATTGATATAGTGCATCGGCAATGGTGCGATTGTTACTTAGTCGAGGTAATTTATTTTGTCCTCCCAGTTTACCTACTGATTTCATATATTCTACAAAACCCCCTTTCTTAATAATATGTATCTTAATCGGTAAAAGGATTTTATTAGTTATCAAATCATCATAGTAAATATTTTTATTACATAAAATATCATTGATTTCTTTTTCAAAATGATCGATATTAATGGGGTCTTGATTGTCAAATTCTACAAACCATTCATGATATGATTTTCCTTGTTCTTGACTTACCAAAGGAGCTACCGTAAATTCATTTACCGTGATATTCATTTTTTTCGTAGCTTCTGATATAGCAAAATCTACCTCTTCTCCAATCACATGCTCACCAAAGGCAGAAATAAAATGTTTAGTTCGACCTGTTACTAAAATACGAAAAGGATTAAGAGCAACAAACTTTACAGTATCGCCAATACTATATCCCCAAAGCCCAGCATTGCTATTAATAATAAGAACATAGTTCTTATTAAGCTCCACTTGCTCTAAAGATAATCTTGTAGGATGTTCTAAAAAAATTTCTTCTGCAGGAACAAATTCAAAGAATATACCACTATCTACATTTAATAACAATCCTATTTCCTCAAGCGTATCTTGAAAAGCCAAAAACCCCTCAGAGGCAGGAAATGTTTCTATGGTATCAATAGGTTTGCCTATACTTTCAAAAAATTTTTTCTTATAGGGTTCAAAATTTACACCTCCATGCACAATAAGCTGCAAGTCTGCAAATAGATTATTTATTTTTTCCCCACTTTGCTGTATTACTTTATCAAAATACATTTGCATCCAAGGAGGAATACCACTAATAAGTGTCATTTTTTCATCTATTGTTTCATCTACTATTTTACTCAGTTTTCCTTCCCAGTTTTCAATACAATTGGTAACATATGAAGGTTTTTTATTTCTTTGTAAATACTTAGGTATATGGTGATTTACAATACCACTAAGCCTTCCTGTAGAAATTCCTCCCACTTGCTCTAAAACAGGACTTCCGGAAAGAAAAAGCATTTTTCCTCTAACCATTTCAGCACTTCCTTTATTCGCCATATATATCAACAAAGCATTGCGTGCGGTATCCAAATGGTTAGCAATAGAATCTCTTGTAATAGGAATATATTTTATGCCGCTAGTAGTACCTGATGATTTAGCAAGATATATAGGAATACCTTTCCAGAGTACATTTTTTTCCCCTTTTTTTATGCGTTCTATATACGTTTTATAGGCTTCGTATTCTCTAATAGGCACTTGTTTTTTATATTGATCATAATTAGTTATTTTATGAAAACAATGTTCTTTCCCAAAGGAAGTATATTGTCCTTTCTTAAGAAGTTGCGAAAAAATTTTTTGCTGAGCATTAATAGCTTTTTCCGCATTATATATCTTACTTTTTTTCACCCATTTTGCCCATTGCAAGGCGATGTAACTTTTAAAATTCATAGTGGTAAAGTTATGAAATTTCTTACATACAAATCCATAAAAAATTATACCCTTTCTACTAAAAAAGATACAAGAACTTATAATCATTATCTTTAAAAAAACTATATTTGCATTATTAATGAATATGAATGAATTACCTACAAATATATCAACTCCCAAATCTCTATTTATTGACAAACAGAGTATCTATTTTCAATATAGAAATACTCTGATTTTTCATCATAATATACTAGAAAAAAATCTTTTTCAAAAGGAATTTGCTGACTTAATTGTAACCTCTCCTCCTTATAATGTTGGTATTGAATATAATTCTAATAATGACGAATTGAACTATGAGCATTATTTACAATTTTCTGAAAGATGGATGGATAATTGCTATCAATGGAGTACAACACAAGCTCGTTTTTGTTTAAATATTCCATTAGATAAAAACAAAGGTGGTCATAGATCTGTTGGTGCAGACCTTACTCATATAGCACAAAAAGTGGGTTGGAAGTATAAATCAACTATTGTTTGGAATGAAGGCAATATTTCTCGTCGTACAGCTTGGGGTTCTTGGAAATCTGCTTCTGCTCCAGTAGTTATTGCTCCAGTAGAATTGATAGTAGTATTATATAAAGAGGAATGGAAAAAAACTAATGGTACAAAAAAATCAGATATTACAGGTGATGAATTTAAAGATTGGACTCAAGGAGTTTGGACATTTAATGGGGAGAGCAAAAAACGTATTGGGCATCCTGCACCTTTCCCAAAAGAATTACCTTATCGGTGTATTAAATTATTTAGTTATGAAGAAGATATTGTATTTGATCCATTTGCAGGAAGTGGTACCACTTTATTGGTAGCAGAAAAACTTAATCGAAAATCTATTGGTGTAGAGTTAGATATAGCATATTGCGAATTGGCAAAAAAAAGAATATTACAAGAAGTCGGAAATCTTCAATTATAACGATGTATGAAAAAACAACTTTCACAACTTGACTTAATAAAAGAGTTTTTTATTAAGAACCCATTACGCGATATTCCTCATCCAGAAGTAGTAGATTGGGTAGTAGTTGAATGGAAAAAGAGAACAGGCGAAGTATTTAGAGATCCCGATAGAGGTATTCGTTCATTGTCTCAAAAAGGATTTCTTATTAAAGTAAGTAAAGGAATATATCGTTATGATCCAGCCTATGTACATCATAGAAAATTGGAAGATTTCACAGAGGCTCAAAAACAAGTAATTTTTAAAAGAGATAATTTTAGATGTGGAAGAGGTACACAAGAAGGAATTGAGCTACATGCAGATCATATTAAGCCAAAAGATTTAGGAGGAAAAGCAACAATAGAAAATCGACAAACTCTTTGTGCCCAACACAACTTTACGAAGAAAAATTTAAAACAAACTGAAACAGGAAAAAAGATGTTCATTAGGCTTTATGAACTTGCCAAAAATCAAGGTGATAGTAATCTACAAAAATTTTGTATAGAAATATTAGAAGTTTATGAACGAAATAATATCAATGGGCATATTGAGTGGAAAAAATAGTCTCTTACTTTTTCTTCAATATATAATGTTCCACTAAGTTGCCTGTTATTATTTTTCCTTCTTTGTCTAGCATACGAAGGCGATTTTCTTCTACTTTGTATTTGTCAAAATCTTGGTTTTTTAGAGTAATGATGCTTCCTGTACTATCCCAAATTATTCGTCCGCTATCGGCGAATGAATTGTTGGACTGATTTTTGTAGGTAGCTGATTTTTTAAATGTATTGTCCTGATTAATTTCCAATATTATCGCTATCCCCTCACAATCAGCACATGGCAACATACCTTCATACGTACCTACCCAATCTAAAGAATTATTAGCATTATGTATTTCTGTCAACTGTATTTCTAAAGAATCTTGATTTTTTTGATCATTATTGCAACTGGTAGTATTCATCAAAAAGAAGCTACTTAATAATATGGATACTATTCCATAAAAAAAATGATTTTTTTGCATACGATAAATATTTTATACAAAGGTATACTTTTAAATTAAATATGTTTTATTCTTTATCTTTGTAAATTGTTATTACTTCAAAGCAATAAGTTATGATTAACGAGAGGACGAAGGTGAAAGAAATCTTAAAACTATCACCTCAAGAACAAGAAATTACATTAATGGGTTGGGTGCGTACTTTTCGCAACAATCAATTTATAGCTTTTTACGATGGTAGCACCGTAGAAAATATACAAGTAATATTACCTTTAAATAATTTTTCTGATGATATAAATGCTCGTATACATACAGGTACTTCATTGAAAATAAAAGGCAATCTAGTAGCTTCACAAGGCAAAGGACAACAACTGGAAATACTGGCAAAAGAGGTAGAAATATTGGGCGATTGTGATGCTGAAAAATATCCTTTGCAACCTAAAAAACATAGCCTTGATTTTCTCCGTGAAATTGCCCACCTTCGTATGCGTACCGTTACTTTTAATGCTGTATTTAAGATACGCCATGCGTTGGCTTTTGCCGTGCATGAGTTTTTTCACAATAAAGGATTTTCTTATTGGCATTGTCCCATTATCACAGGGTCTGATTGCGAGGGTGCTGGAGAGATGTTTCAAGTAACTACTTTAGACCTCAACAAAATACCTCTTGAAAATGGTAGGATAAATTTTTCAAAAGATTTTTTTGGCAAGCCTACCAATCTTACCGTGAGTGGACAATTGGAAGGAGAATTGGCAATGATGGGCATGGGGGAAATATATACCTTTGGACCTACCTTTAGAGCAGAAAACTCCAATACACCTCGGCACCTGGCAGAATTTTGGATGATAGAACCCGAAATGGCTTTTTATGATATTGAAGACAATATGAATCTTGCCGAAGAATTTATACAATATGTGATAGCTTATGCACTAAAATATTGCCCTAAAGAATTGAAGATTTTAGCTACTCGTCTTACAGAAGAAGAAAAACAAAAACCACAGCAACAACGCAGTGAGATGACTCTCTTGGAAAAGTTAGATTTCATACTTAATAACAAGTTTGAACGCATTACCTACACCGAAGCTATTGATATTCTTTTGGCTTCGCCTACATACAAAAAACATAAATTTAAATATGAAGTAAAATGGGGTGTGGATTTACAAAGTGAACACGAAAGATATTTGGTAGAAAAGCATTTTAAAAAGCCTGTGATTATCATCGATTATCCCGCTTCTATCAAAGCCTTTTATATGCGTATCAATGAAGACAGAAAAACAGTAAGAGGTATGGATATTCTTTTCCCCGGCATTGGCGAAATTGTAGGTGGCTCGCAAAGAGAAGAACGATACGATATACTCTTGCAACGAATGCAGGAAATGCACATTCCCATAGAAGAAATGCAGTGGTATTTGGATACCCGCAGATTTGGCACAGTGCCTCATAGTGGCTTTGGGTTGGGGTTTGAAAGGCTCGTACTTTTTGTAACTGGAATGACCAACATACGCGATGTAATTCCTTTTGCTCGCACACCCAAGAATTGTGAGTTTTAAAAGTAGAATAAGTGTGTAGATTATGGATAAAATCACCATTATATTGCAAAAGGCAGATGAGCTAAAAAAGCAACTCCAAAGTTGTAGACCATTATCCATAGAAGTATTAAAAAAAATAAAGTAATCTTTTGAGGTAGAATATACATTTGATAGTAATAGAATAGAGGGCAATACTCTTACTTTACAGGAAACGTCATTGGTCGTCAATGAAGGAGTTGCTATCAATGGTAAAACTATGAACGAACATTTGGAAGCTATAAACTATGCTCAAGCTATTGCATTTATTAGAGATGTAGCTAATGCAACATTGGAAATTAAAGAATTGCACGCTATCATATTGCATGGTATCAACAAACAGGAAGCAGGAAAATATAGAAGTGTACCTGTGATGATAGTGGGTAGCAGGTATATACCACCTCCATCCTATGTTATACCTTCGCTTATAGAAAAATTTATAGTATGATTTCAAAAAATGGAAACCGAAAATATACATCCTATTTTGATTGCAAGCTATCTACATGGTGAATTGGTCAAGATACATCCATTTATTGATGGTAATGGTAGAACTTCCCGATTACTAATGAATTTATATTTATTGGCACATGGATATACCATTGCTAATACTTAAAGGAGACAATGAAAGTCAATTGGCATATTACAAGGCGTTGGAAACAAGTCATACACAAAATAAAACAGAGCCATTTAATGAAGTGGTGGCTAATGAAGTAGTCCATTCTTTAGAAAAATACTTAAGCATCATAGAAGGATAAAAAACAGAATCTTTAACCCTAATAATTGTGAGTTTTAGAATAGGCAAGTTACTATACTTATTTTAAAAATATTTTATTAGAAAGCAAACTTTTCCGTAGTTTTAGCATTGAAGTATAATAAGGGGAATACCCTACCCTTTATGATATGAATTAATATATATAATTATTTTAAAGGCTCATTATTTGAATAGGTATAAATTTTAAGTTGGTTTTTGGATAAATCAACTCAACATAAAAAAGCATTTTTTCCTGAAACTTAGACAATTTCAAAAACTACCAAATGTGTACAATGTAAATGCTCACGAGAGATTTCGTGGGCTTTACAATTTATTTTGGTAGTAGGTAGCCTAAGACCTCATCGGCAAATTAAAGTATATTCTCACGACTTTTTTTATGTCTGTACTACAAGAAAGATCGGGACTTTATAGTAAATATGCCCAACAACGACGATGAGAAAATAAAGAGTAGGCACAGTTTAAAAATATTTTAAATTAAAAAAATATGAAAAAATTAATGTTAATCACAGGATTATTTTGTTTAGCTCAAGCATTTGTATTTGCACAATATTCTTCACCAAGTTCTACTGATTATTATAATAGTCATGGTCGTTCTCAAGGTTCCTCAAAAACTACAACCGATTACTTCCGAAATACTAATACTACATATTATGATAGATAACCATATATTAAAATCCAATCATTTTACCACATTTTTAAATAAAATAAATTATGAAAATATAATATTTATAGTATGTATGTTAATGTCTATATCTGTGTTTAGTCAATTTAGAATAACTACTAGTAATCCAAATATAGATTATGCTTATAAAATGCCTTATGAGGCTATGGATGAAACTAATAATTATGTATTAGCAAGAAACGAAAAGTTAGTAAATCATTTAAATGATATTCAAAGAACTATTATTTTTTGTAGACCAATACAAGGTAAAGAATTAGAGTATAACAAATTTGTAGAGGCAGTGAGTCAAGATATAAATAATATTATTGATTTTATATACAATAATCCTTATGCCTATACAGGTGCTAAAAAGTCAATCAATAAATTTTCAAATGCTATAGTATCATGTTTAAATAATACTTTTAAATCTATTTTTCCAGAAGAAGATAGAAGTAGGATTTTAAAATCTTTATACTAAAATTTATACAATTTAAAATTAATTCATTATGATGACTAAAAATCAAAAAATCGTTATTGTAATATACTTTGTATATTACTAATCATTTTATTATTTCTAACACCCTATGGATATTATAGAAGAAGTAATTATGGTATTGGTAGTTATAAAGACTCTACGGAATTTTAAGTATCTTTTCTACACCAAATGGATATTATGAAATGCTTTATGATCAATTGTTAATTATAGTAGGTATGCTAACAGGAATAGCTGCCATTGTATTTTTTATGTTTAAAACACCCAAAATAAAATAAGTATGGAATCAATAAATATTAAGAAAATGATAGAAGAATTCCTTAAAAATTATTTAAAGACGGTTGTGGTTTTGTAATTTTTGATTTACATCAAGGAAAACAAATAATACGCTCTCGGATTAATACATGTGAAAAAATTTTTTCCTCAAAATGTGCATTGACTTATGCACCTCCACATTTAAATAAAACATATCAGCGTGCAAGCACAGCACAACCAATCAAACTATGTTTTATGACACCGTTATGCGTGATAACCAAAAGTCTATTAGAGAAGCTCAATTAATTAGTTTAGCAGACAATTTAAATGGTTAAAAGATGAAAATTTAAATGGATTTCAAGTTGTTACTTCGGGAATATGGAAAGTAAAAAAAGATATATCACTTATAGCAGTAATTCAACAAAATAAGGAATTTGAAAACAATCTTAATTTTAAGGATGTTATAGATGTTTTTAAAAATTTTAAGAAGAATAATACTGAAGATGTAATCAATACAACTATTACTATTACTATTTCTACATTTTTGGCTAATGAGTTTTCAAAACCTAGTAATTCAGAAATTGATTATCTTATACCTGCTCTTTTGACAGAATTAGCAATCCAACAAAATGGAACTCATGGGGTTTCTTATCCATCTGCCATAATCAAAGACAAACCTTGTTTAAATGTAGCAATAATACCAGAAATAGTAAACGATGCTCTTGAACTTGATTATGTAGCAGAATGTTCTATCTAGAAAAACAAAGGAGAAATCATATTGGACAACGAAAAACATGAAAAATTGTTACCTAATCAAACTTTTTTCGATTTACAACCAGTTCCATTTGAAAGCCATATAGGACGAGAAAATGTATTAAAGCAATTGGGCATAAATTCAATAGACAATTTAAAATAAATTAATCCATTATGAAAAAAATATTATTTATACTTACATTGTTTATAAGTTTATATTCTGTGGGTCAAAAAAATTACTACAGAGGTAGACAATGGGATTTTCGTTACATTTCCTAATACACCAGAATATACACCTACTGTACACAATTTAAGTTATGTAACTAAAACCAATAATTGTGCCTATATAGTATTAATTATGAGAAATACTATTCCTATAGATATATATGCCAAATTGGTACAAGCAGAAAAACAATGGAGACCCAGCGAACGCAAAAAAGTACGCGATGCTTTTTTGAATAATTTTGTGAATGCTCAAGTGAAATATACGGGTAATTCTGCCAATATAAATGAAATTCAAATAGGTACTTATTATGGCAGAAAAGTAGCGTATAGTGCTATCAAGACAGCAGATTGTGCATTATATATCTTTAAATAACCACTACAAAAAGGTATATAGAGAACCATAAGAAACTCTTTCAACGAAAGAACAAGTTGAACAAATGATGTCTGCAATAAGAAAGTATCCTAAATATTGTAAGGCGCATATTGACTTAACATTTGAAGGCTTTGAAAAAACGCTATTATTAAAAGAAATTAAAAAATAAATACTTATGACAAAAATTTTACCTTTTGGCTTGTTAACCATTATGTTGTTAGCCTGTAATACTAACATTAAGAAAAACGATTTAACAAAAATGAATCTTAAATGGAAAATTCATAGTGTTAAAACAACCAATTATAATGCGGTAGAGAAATTTGATGAAATAACAAAAGGTAGTATACGGTTCTTTTTTTTTAATAATAATTTGATAATGTTTAATGATAGAGGCAATAGGATTGAAGAGAGTCGTTATATGGCTGATGGGACATTACATGAGAAAGATACTTACAAGCATGAATATGATGATAAAAAAAATTGGATAAAGCAAATAAAATATAATAGAGAGAACAAACCTATAAGCATTATAGAAAGGGAAATTGTGTATTATTAAATATACATTGTAGAGACTCATAGCTTATATTTTATTCTCTAAAAATGATATTAAAATTCTATCATAATTAGTCAAGGGCTATGTTTTTTTGTCCTATTGAGTTTTTCCGAAATATCTCATTACCAAGAGAAACGCTTTGCTCAGGGTAATAAAATGAGAAAAAATCTATTATTTCTATTAAATGTTTAGCTTTCTACTTCTAAAAAAATAAGTAGCTTTGCGAGGAATAAATGTCTTAATTTTGTGGATAAATAAAAAATAAATTAAACATGGGTTCTACTATAAATTATAATACCGTTTTAGATTATTTTTTTCATTTGGATATTGAAGAAAAAAAAGAGATGCTTCGTCTTATGGAAAAAAATATTGCCGAAGAGTATCGTAATGAAATCTACCTTCATTTTCAAGCAACAAAAGAGCACGAATCTCAACAAAAACTTTCTTTTGCTTCAGATATAGATACATTAAAAAAAATGTTGTAGATGGAAATTTCTTTTAGTTCTTCGTTTAAGAAACGGTTGGTTTAGCAAGAAAATAGCAAAAACAAAATTGGAAGATTTATTTTGGCTAAAACTACAATTGTTTATTAATGACCCTTTTGATGATATTTTAAAAACGCACAAATTATCGGGCAAACTTACTGGCTTATGGAGTTTTGCTTTAGATTATTCTATAAGAGTAGTATTTTATTTTACGAATGATAATCCTAAAAAAGCTATTTTAGTAGATATAGGCACACATGATGAAGTATATTAATTTCATTTGCCACAAACATTAGCGCTGTTTTATTTCCTTTGCTTGATGACTCAAAGTATATTCTACCTTCCTACTTCTAAAAAAATAAGTAGCTTTGCGAGGAATAAAAATGAGTAGTGTGCTATGGAATACAATTTTAAGCAGATAGAGCAATATTGGCAAAAAAAATGGATAGATGAAAAAACCTATAAGGTACACAATGATTTTACAAAACCCAAGTACTATGTGTTGGATATGTTTCCCTATCCTAGTGGTGCGGGTTTGCATGTAGGGCATCCTTTGGGGTATATAACTTCTGATATTTTTGCCCGATATAAAAGATTACAAGGGTTTAATGTATTGCATCCTATGGGCTTTGACGCCTTTGGTTTGCCTGCCGAGCAATATGCTTTGGAGACAGGGCAACACCCCGCTATTACTACAGAAAAAAATATACAAAATTTCATCTCTCAACTACAAAAAATAGGGTTTGATTATGATTGGGATAGAACCGTCAATACTTCTACGCCTGATTATTATAAATGGACTCAATGGATTTTCTTACAACTCTTTGATACATGGTTTAACCGACAGCAACAAAAAGCCGAAAGGATAAAAATTTTGGTAGATATTTTTGAGCAAGAAGGGAATAAAAATTATCCTATACCCAATGATGAAGATAATATATTTTCTACTGATGAATGGAAACAAAAAACAGAACAACAACAGCAAGAAATCTTGATGCAATATCGCTTGGCATATCTTGCTGAATCGGTGGTGAATTGGTGTGAAGTATTGGGTACAGTATTAGCAAATGATGAGGTAGTGAATGGTCTGAGCCAGCGAGGAGGGCATCCAGTATTCAAGAAAAAAATGAAGCAATGGTTTCTTCGTATTACCGAATATGCAGATAGGCTTTTGGAGGGGTTAAAAAAAGTAGAATTCTCCAATTCCATGAAAGAGATGCAACGCAATTGGATAGGTAAATCTTATGGTGCAGAGCTTTATTTTAATATAAATAATCATACGGAAAAATTACATGTTTTTACCACTCGCCCCGATACTATTTTTGGTGTTGATTTTATAGTCCTTGCTCCTGAGCATTCACTCATAAAAACCATTGTTACAGATACTCAAAAATTAGAAATAGAAAAGTATTTACAATATGTGCAAACTCGGAATGAACGAGAACGCCTGGCAGATAGCAAAAAAACCACAGGAGTGTTTACTGGTGCCTATGCCATACATCCTTTTACAAAAAAAAAGATACCTATTTGGACATCTGAATATGTGATTGCTCACTATGGTACAGGAGCTATTATGGCAGTGCCTTGTGGTGATGAAAGAGATCATTTTTTTGCTCAATATTTTAAAATTCCCATTACCAATATTTTTGGAACACTATATAACGGACAAAATGCTTGTGTAGAAAAAACAGCTATCCTTGAAAATAGTGAAATACTTTCTGGAAAAAAACCAGAAGAGGCTATCAATATAATGCTTGAGGAAATACAAAAGCGAGGTATAGGAAAGGTAAAGATCAATTATAAAATGCGAGATGCAGGGTTTAGTCGTCAAAGATATTGGGGAGAACCCTTGCCTGTTTTGTATAAAAAGAATATACCTTATGCAATGGATGAACAACAATTACCCTTACAATTGCCTCATGTAGAGAAATACAAACCCGGACCCGAAGGCAAAGGACCTTTGGAAAATCTTGTAGATTGGATACACATAGACCAAGATACACATAGAGAAAGTAATACTATGCCCGGATATGCAGGTTCTTCGTGGTATTTCTTGCGTTATATGGACAATAAAAATGATAAGGTTTTTTGTGAGCGTAAAATGAGTGATTATTGGAACCAGGTAGATCTTTATGTAGGCGGTACAGAGCATGCCATAGGACATTTATTGTATAGTAGATTGTGGACGAAAGTTCTTTACGATTTAGAAGAAATAGGGTTCGACGAGCCTTTCAAAAAATTGCTTAATCAAGGGATGATACAAGGTCGTTCTCGATTTGTATATCGTAAAAAAGGAACAAATGTTTTTGTGAGCTATGGACTCAAAAATAATTACGATATCAATGAGCTTCATGTAGATGTAAGTTTGGTAGATGGCGTGGAGTTGAATATAGAAAAATTTAAGCAGTGGCGAGCAGAGTATCACAATGCAGAATTTATATTGGAAGACGGAAAATATAAATGTGGTAGTGAGGTAGAAAAAATGAGTAAGAGTAAATACAATACCGTAAATCCGAATGATATTATAGAACAATATGGTGCCGACACTTTTCGTATGTATGAAATGTTTTTAGGACCCATCCAACTTAGCAAACCGTGGGATATGAAAGGTATTGAAGGTGTGCATCGTTTCTTAAAAAAACTATGGCGTTTATTCTATGATGATATCAACTCAAAACCTCTTTGGAATGATGAAATTCCTACCGATGAAGAATATAAATTGTTGTATATATTACTCAAAAAAATAAAGCACGATACAGAAAATTTTTCATTCAATACTGCGGTGAGTTCATTTATGATTGCAGTCAATGAATTGAGTACTTTGAAATGTAGCAAGAGAGCTATTTTAGAAAAGCTTTTGATAACCCTCTCTCCTTATACTCCTCATATTGCTCAGCAGCTATGGCATGATATGGGGCATAACAATTTTGTAATGTTCAGCACTTACCCTACCATAGAAGAGAAATACCTTTTGGAAAGTACCAAAATATATCCTATAGCTATCAATGGCAAACGCAGAATAAATATGGAGTTTAACCTCAACGCTTCACAGGAAAAAATAGAAAAAACCGTATTAGGAAATGAAGTAGTGCAAAAATGGCTTCAAGGTAAAACACCCAAAAAACTTATCTATGTTAAAGGTAGAATGATCAATATCGTGGTGTAACCTTTTATCTCTTCCTATTATAAAGCTCTACAAAATTGGTATAAAAATAATGAATAGTTTCTATACCTTTTAGCATATTGTCTAAATTATATTTTTCATCTTCATATAAGAAACTGGACTGCCAAGCAGAAAGGTTGTTTTCTCTATATTTGGAAAAACCTTATATATATATCTCCTAATTATAGAATAATATGTTTCTAAAATCTTACTTGCCTAGAATAAAAAAGGAATAGTATATTTAATAGAAACACATTCTCTGGAACGAAGAATAAATTTTTACAGTATAGGCTTATACTCGTATTTTGTAGTGAAGATCAATTTTAGAGGTGCTCCTCCTTTACCGCCATTATCATAGATCTTTTCTTCAATTTTTCTTCCTTTATCATCTACTGTATAAGTGTATCTGGAGAGTATTTTGTCATTTTTATCTAAACTCTCGATCTCAATCAACGATCCTTCAGCATTATACTTATACACATATAACGCTATCCTACCGTGATCATCTACTATTCTCTCTTCCGTTGCCAATTTGCCTTCAGTATTATAAGTGAAAAAATAGTAATAGAAAAGGGGGTTATCATCCTTCAATGTTATTTTAATCAATTTGCCTTCAGTATCATACTCATAATAGAATGTTTGTTTGATGAATCCTGATACAATGTAACGTAATCTCTTCTCCAATTTGTCTTCAGCATCATACTCATAATCCTCTATTTCGACCAATCTCCTGTTACGATTGTATTTTTCAATTGTATCCAATTTTCCTTTATCATTATACTTGTAGCGGAACATCTGAATCATCGACATTGCACTATCATAATCAGTCCACGAGGTTGGGTTCCCTTTATCATCAAATATGGTATGAGAGAAGTTGTTTTTAGTCACTTCTCCACTATCTGACTCACTATGGCTATAGGTAGTTGATGATAGAGTATATGGACCTGGATTTGGTTCACCTGGATTTGGTTCACCTGGATTTGGTTCACCTGGATTTGGTTCACCTGGATTTAGTTCACCTGGATTTAGTTCACCTGGATTTAGTTCACCCTGGCGTTTGTTACAAAAAACCAACGTTGTGACTAATAAAAGATATAATAAATATTTCATAAGACTTATTTTTTTTAAAGGTATGTAATTTTATTTTAATAAATTTTTTTTTCTGGTAAATTTTTGATAGTTGTTTTTCATAAGCAATATACTAACTTGTTAAAAAAGACTTACCTTGGTATACATCTTTATATAACTCATATATTTTTTTTTGTAAACACATTTTTTTAAATGCTGATCTTATAGGTATAAAATCATGGTGTAAAGGACATGGATGTTGTTCAAAACAACGTACTAGCCCTAATCCACAACTTTCAAAAATTTCATCTCCATCTATGGCAGTTACGATATGTATAACAGGCAATTCTGTTTGCTCGTTGGTAATAAAGAATCCTCCTGTAGGTCCTTTCGTACTTTTAAGAATATTTGCTTTAACTAATTTTTGCAAAATCTTCCCTACCGTATGTTCATTTTCTTCAATAGATTCAGCAATTTCTTTAATACTTTTTTTTTCTTGAGTATGTGATTTTAATCCTAAAAATACAACTGCTTTTATAGCCGCCTTACAACTTATACTTAACATAAACCTATGGCATATTTAACATTTCTTTTCCTACATCAGAAATCATATCTGACGTCCATTCTGGTTCAAAAGTAGTGAGAACTTCTATTTGGTAATGAGAGAAAAAACTTTGTAGCGTATTTCTTACTTGAGCAATAATAGATTCACTCATAGGACAAAAAGGAGTAGTAAAAGTCATCACGCAGTTAATATTATTCTCCTGAATAATAATATCATAAATTAATCCACAATCTATAATATTTAACCTTAGTTCAGGGTCTTCAATTTGATACAAGACAGATACTATCTGCTTGCGAGTGACAGGTGTATTCATAGCTTTGATTTATGAAAAATAATTTTAAGAACATTCCAATTATATAGAGTAGCACACACTAAAAAAATCAAACTTCCTATATTTAATAATATAACTTGAGAAAAAACAATACCCATACTGAATACAACTATTGCTATCCAATAAAATAGCGTCATAATAGCAAATATCTTATGACTAAAAAGCTGTTGGAAATTAGGTACTCCTTTACGGGCTCTCCCAGAATATACTTTGTTCCAAATAATAAAAGGCAAAGTTTTAAAAGTCATCCCTACAATAATAGAAGTCATCCACCCAAAGAATAACAAAAACCCATAAATAACCACTAATGGATGTATTGTTTTATTGATGAATATTTGATATAGGAGAAATAAAGCAAGAATTATCATTGGTGCTACTAGCAAGAGTATGGACAACAAAGAAATTTTCATTTGACCATCTACTTTTTTTCGAATACGTTGCTTATAAGATTTATACAAGAAATAGATAAATAATACAATAGCTGTAAAAGTCAATATCCAAGAAATTAATAGCATCTTAGAGTTATAAAACGAATAAAAAATAATAATCAAACTAATTAACCCAAGATTGATTAAACTATAGATAACCCACAATAAACTATGATTCTTATATTTAGAAATTAAAAACATAGGAATTAATTTACTCCCTATGCCAATAATTAACAATAAAAACCATCCTGCTAATCCTGCATGAGCATGCAAAATAAGATAGTGAAAAGAATCTTTTGAAAATAAAGGATAGGTAAAATTATAGACACACGACAACCCTCCCATTGCAGTAATAAATAACCATACAGTAGCAGTTAAACAATAAAGGCTATATATATTATATGATTTACTTCTAAAAAATGTTATCGTGATATTTATCAAAAAAACTAAGATGCCAAGTGATACCAGTCTAGCACCCCACTTCATGATATGACCCATATCAAATACATAAAATCCATAACTTAGTAGAGGTATACCTATTGCCATCAATAAAAATGTAGCATAAGCAAGTTGATAACTATGTATGGGGAATTTAAGGAGTACAGGTATCAATTGATGCATTGATCCAAAAATAATCATAGTACCCCACCCCAATGCCATAATATGGGTAATAAATAATAGACGAGGATTGGTATAATGGTCTAAAAAAAAATTCCCAGAAAAAAGTAAAAAGAAACTTACTATCAACAAACAAACTGCACCATAAGTATAAAAAGGAACAACAATTTTATAAGAGGTATTTACTGATAAAGAATGAGTATTAGGCAACATATTCCTATGGCTTATATATCAATAAGTGTACATTATCATCATCTATTTCCTTTATAGAATAGCTAAATCCCCTTTCTTCTAATTCTGGCAATAAATAAACAGGAATACGCTTATGATATACCAAAAGAGCTTTTTCGGGAGACAACGTTTCTATTTTTTCTAAAATTGTAACCATTGGTAAAGGCATTTCTAATTCACGTACATCTATAGTTTCAAAAAGCTCTTGGTATTGAGAAAATACTTTTTCCCACGATTGTGTACTTTGGGATACAGAAGAGTTTTCTTTTTTCTGACTGCAATTCATATAGGTATAAAACAAATCTTCATTAATACGTTCTACATGGCACTGAAATCCTTTTTTGGTAACTACTTTTATAAGCGGTAAAGGTTCAAAAGTAGTAATAAGTTTTAATACTTCATAACTATGAATAGGTGCTATGGCATCCATAATCACTTTAAAAGGATCTTGTTTTTTGTGCAACATTGGGCGTACGTCTAATTCTATAACGTGATATTGATCTATATAATTAATAAAATTGGGTATCATAACTAGAGTATTTTTAGTTTTTTATCATTGTATCCATTCTATAAAGTATTTAGTTATTTTTTATATCTTTTTCTAAGGCAATAGCTTTAGGGAATAAAATATTATTTTCTAAATGAATATGTAGGTGCAAATCATTTTCTAACGCTTCTAAGTGTTTATATAACAACTGATAACTATTACAAGCTTCTTCTGGCAAAACATAGTTTTTAGATACCTCTCTAATATTAGCTAGTATCTGACCTGCCGCATCATGATCTTCTTCCATCATAGAAATAGGTTGTTGTACACTATTAAAACATTCACTAGAAGAATTTTTCTGAACAATATTCTTGATGTAAGGAAAAAGTATTTTTTCTTCTTTTTCAAAATGAGTAGACAATTCACTATTTAATGCCTCTACAAGTTCTTGGATAGTTACTAATTCAGGATGTTCTGGACCATGTTTTTTAGCTACTTTCTGAGCATAGTGTCGTATTTCTGGCATATATTTTTCCACATAATGGTGATGTGTATTTACTATGTAATCAGCAAGAAAATCTAATTTCCAATCATTATAAGGTAAAGTCTGCCCACTAGATGGCGCTACAGAATCCAATTCTTGTTGAAGTTCATTAATATCTATTCCTTTTTCTTGACAAGATTGCTTAAGAGTTCTTTTCCCCTTACAGCAAAAATCTAATCCATATTTATTTAATACGTGTGCTGTATTCCAGTTGTCTGCTACAATTTTTCCTAAAGTAATTTCTTCTGACAAAAGAATATTTTTAGTAATTTTTACTTTCCACCATTCTGGTCCTTTTTCTTCATATTCCCAAAGAAAAATATTTCCTCGTTCTCCTAACAGTTGATAATATAAAGGTTTTGGATCATGATCATTCATAATCGTTAACGTTTCCCCATTATTTAGATTATCAAAATACCTAAAAATAGTAGGATGTTTCTCTTTGGGAACTAATGTAGTTACATCTAAATTTACATTCATAATCAATAATTTTTTTTTAATTTCATAACAAAGATAATACTTAATTTTTAAATAAAAGTATTTATTTACTTTTATTTAAAAAAGTTGTTCTTTTCTTCTCTGGAGAGTTTTTTGTAAGTGTTATATTTCGTTGCGTTCTAACATTAAAATGGCTGTTTGTGGTACAATATAGTATTTTTCATCTTCATATAATACTTCAATTGCACTACTCAATAAAAATATTGCCAAATCTCCTTCCTGAGCTTGTAGAGGAATATATTTTGTTTCTTGTATTTGGACTTTCCAAGGCTCATCTTCCACCGCTGTAAAAGGAATAGGATAGCCCGGACCTGCTTTAATAATATATCCCTGTTGAACTTTTTCTTTTTCTTTCACCCCAGGAGGAAGAAATAAACCACTTTCTGTTTTCTCATTAGATTTCAACCGTTTAATTAAAAGTTTATCGCCTATAACAATAATTTTTTTTAGCCTGTTATCTCTGGTAATGCGCATAAGTGTTGCAAAAATACAATGCCTATAGTATATTCTTCTTGCTTTTCTTTTGTATCTGTGTTATGAGTTGCTTTTTTAGGTAAAGCATGAAACTTGTATTCAACGTTACACTAGCGAAAGTCAAGCCTATAATAAGTCCTATCCAAATACCTTGTGCTTCCAACTTTGTATAAAAGGCTAAATACCAGCCCAAAGGCAATCCTAATACCCAATATGCTATAGCAATAAAAACGGTAGGTGTTCTTACTTGTTTTACTCCTCTTAAAGCTCCTGAACCAAGTACTTGAGTAGTATCAAAGAGTTGAAATATGGCAGCATAAAGCAATAAAGTTGAAGCTAATACGGTTACTTCCTTATTATCATTAAAAATATAAGGTATATGGTTTTTGAACAAAAAATAAGCTATTATTGTAAATACCACATATCCCATTGCTATCATAAAGCTACTTTTCCAGATAGTATTTATTTTCCTAAAATTTTTAGTGGCATAAGCATTACTTATACGAATAGAGGTAGCTTGTGCAAATCCATACGCAATAAGAAATGAAAATGAAGCACAGCTTAATGCTATTTGGTGAGCAGATAATTCTATAGCCCCTATCATTCCTATAATAATACCTGACACGGCAAAAGCCCCTGCTTCCATACCCATTTGTAAACTACTGGTAGCCCCAATATTTAATAAATTACCAATCGTTTTTTTATACAATTTCCATTGGTGTTTCCGTACAGCTATATATCGCCTAAAAATTTTGTGTCTAAAAATAATAATTGCCAATACAATAAAAATAATAATACGTGTAAACAAAGTTCCGTAAGCAGCACCAAGAAGCTCTAACCTCGGCATACCCAAATTCCCAAATATCAACATCCAATTCAGAAAAGCATTAAGGGGTAAAGCTATTAGTGAAAGTAACATCGCCATCATTGGAAATTCTAACCCGTCTGTAAACTGTTTTAATCCCATAAACAAAAGCATTGGGATAATAGAAATATTGACAATACTAAAAAAAGGTAAAGCATATTGCACCACATCTGGGTCTTGCTTTAGATGCCATAAAATCTCTTTTCCCAACTCTAATCCTACCGTAATAATAATGGCAGTTACTACACACAACCAAAATCCATTAAAAAGATAATGAGATACTAATTGTTTATCTTTTTTCCCATTGGCTAAAGACACCATTTGTGATACCGACATGGTCATCCCTATACCACATACAAAAGGAATATGAATTACATTAAAAGCTAACGCAGAAGCGGCTAATTGTTGATAGCTTATAGAGCCAATCATTGCCATATCTATCAGGTGTAAAGACATCTGAATAATTTCTCCCATCACAATAGGAAAAGCAAGTAGAAGGGTTTTGTGGGCTTCTGTTTTTATCAATTTAGACCAGAAATTCATAAACCCACAAAGCTATATGATTTATTTGTGAATAACAAATGTACCTTCTATACAAGTTGGGAAAATTAAATCTCCAAAAACTTATTATACCTAAATAAATAATTTTAAAAAAAAGGGAGAATTAAATATATCAAAATTGATAGGTTCTCAATTTTTCTATACCTTTTTTTATTAAAAAAACTATCTTCGTCAGTATATACTAAAAATACGGATTTATGATAATAGGAATATTAGCTTTTGTAGTCGGCATATTAATAGGAAAGTTTATATTATCCAATAAGCCAACAGAGACAGAACAACAAAAACAGGATATTCTCAAACTAGAGAAGGAAAATGCCATTTTACAAACACAAAATATTAACCTTGAACAAAGGCTTAAGGAACAGAAGGAAGAACTCTCCCAACTACAAGAAAAGTTGACTAAGGATTTTCAACTCATAGCCCATAAAGTGCTAGAAGAAAATTCTAATAAATTTTCTCAACAGCATAAAACTTCTTTAGACATTATTATCTCGCCGTTAAAAGAAAAAATTAAATCTTTTGAAGAAAAAGTACAACATGTATATGAAAGTGAATCTGCCCAAAGAAATATCTTGAAAGGAGAAATAAAACAACTCATGGAACTTAATCAACAAATGAGTAGCGAAACCCAAAACTTAACGAATGCTTTAAAAGGAAATGTAAAAACTCAGGGCAATTGGGGCGAATTTATTTTAGAAAAATTATTAGAAAAATCGGGTCTTGTAAAAGATAGAGAATATCAAACACAAGTGAGTATGATTACCGAAGAAGGTAAAAAATGTCAACCTGACGTATTGATATATCTTCCTGAAGATAAATGTTTGGTGATTGATGCCAAAACTAGCCTAATAGCCTATAACGAATTTGTATCTTCAGAAAACGAAATACAAAAAGAAGTTGCCCTAAAAGCTCATTTACAATCTATAAAAAACCATGTTAAAGAATTAAGTAACAAAAACTATCAACAGCTGTATGAAATAAAAACTTTAGATTTTGTACTTTTATTTATGCCTATAGAGCCTGCTTTTTCTTTGGCTATGCAATATGACAATACCTTGTTCAATGATGCTTTTGATAAGAATATTATAATAGTCAGCCCTTCTACTTTATTAGCCACACTACGCACCATTGCCAATATTTGGAGGCAAGAATATCAAAATAAAAATGCTATAGAAATAGCTACAAAAGCGGGTAATTTATATGATAAGTTTGTAGGCTTTTTAGGTGATTTGGAAAAAGTAGGCAACAAAATGAATGAGGCACACAATGCTTATAAAGATGCCATGAATAAAGGTCTATCAGGAACAGGAAATATTGTAAAAAAAATGGAAGATCTTAAAAAGCTTGGAGTGACAGCAGGCAAAGCTATTCCTCCAAAATATATAGATAGAGCAGAATAAGCAAACACAATAGCTATTGAAAAACAAGCATCTTACATTCCCCTTTGAAGTTCAAAGCACGTAATTTCTGGGAGTACTTCTACGCGACCTGGATATCCTAAAAAGCCAAAACCTACATTCACATAAAGTTTTTGTTTACCTTCTGCATACAACCCCTTCCATTCTGGATATACATATTGTATAGGACTCCAAGAAAAAAGAGGATTTTCTACAGCAAACTGCCCTCCATGAGTATGACCAGACAAAGTAATATCTATATGAGGATATTTTTGTAAAACCTCTGCTCTCCAATGAGAAGGATCATGAGAAAGTAAAATTTGAAACGAAATATTTTCTATGTTTTTTGTAGCTTTTTTGAGGTTTCCATAATTAGGATAGTTACCCTTAGCAGACCAATTCTCTACCCCAATAAGTGCTATTTTCTCATTACCCTTCTGTAAAATAATAGATTCATTTCTAAGTAATTTCCAGCCCATTTTTTTTTGTAATTTAAAAAGATGGTTCATATTATGATTTAACTCTTTTTGAGTTTTCCATTTTTTGTAAAAACCATAATCATGATTGCCCAAAATGCAATACACTCCAAAGGGGGCTTTTATTGTAGAAAAAACCTCTATCCATGGATCCATTTCTTTAGCTTCAATATTCACTAAATCACCTGTAAATACTATTAAATCAGGCTTAAGAGACATAATAAGATTTATCCCTTTTTGAACCTTAACTTTATCCTCTATATTAAAACTACCTATATGGATATCAGATATTTGTACTATACAAAATCCATTAAAGGATTGTGGGAGATTAGGAAATGATAGAGGTATTTTTTTTACTACATATTGATATTTATTAATAGTCCCATATACCAAACTTAATCCAGATAAAGAAGCTATACTCAAGCCCGTCCACCTTAGAAATTGAGAACGTGTAATAGGATCATATTCCACCCCTCTATGTACTATTTGCCTTTTGGTAGCAATTCCAACCGTACGAACCCAATCTACAACCATAAATAAAAAATAAATAATATTTATAATAGTCCAAGAAAAAATAAAAATCATAAGCCATGAATTCCAAGAATACACTCTAAAAACACGGGTAAAATAAATACTAGTAAAAAAGATTCCACCTATCAAAAGATAAATGTATTGCCAAGCAAAATAGGTATATTTCTTAATCACAGAAGAAATATCTTTAAAAATAAAGAAATGAATAATAATCAATACGAAGAATAACAAACTCCAAAAAGCCAGAAATCCCATAATATAATTTTTTAAGACCCTTTATCAGGATAAAAAGATTACTTTTGCAATAAACTTACAAAGATATATAAAAATGGGCAAAGTAATTTGTTTAGCAAATCAAAAGGGTGGTGTAGGAAAAACTACCACAGCTATCAATTTAAGTGCAAGTTTCTCTATTTTAGAATATAAAACTTTGCTAATTGATGCAGATTCCCAAGCCAACTCTACAAGTGGACTAGGATTCAATGTAGATAACATTAATAAAAGTTTATATGATGCTTTTTCTAATCATAGCCCTTTGGTGGAATTAATTATGAAAAGCAACGTGCCTAATCTTAATCTTGTACCTTCACATATAGATTTGGTGGGTTCAGAAATAGAAATGATTCATCTTCAAGATAGAGAATTTATTTTAAAAAATGCTCTTCAAGATATAAAAGAGGAGTATGATTTTATCATTATAGACTGCTCCCCTTCTTTAGGGTTAATTACGGTCAATGCTTTGGTAGCTGCCAACTCTATATTAATACCGATACAAACAGAATTTTTTGCATTAGAGGGATTAGGAAAGCTTTTAAATACGATAAAAATTATTCAAAGTAGCCTAAATCCAGACTTAGCTATCGAAGGCTTATTAATGACCATGTATGATAGTAGAATTTCTCTATGTAAGCAAGTAGTACAAGAGGTAAAACAACATTTTAATGAATTGGTATTTAATACAATAATTCATAGAAATTCTGCTATTAGTGAAGCTCCAAGTGTAGGAAAACCTGTTATTTTACATGCCGATGAAAGCAGGGGTGCAAACAACTATCTTCAACTTGCGGTTGAAATTCTAAGAAAAAATAAGATGCTAACCCCAGAAAAAGAACAAATTATCAAATCCATTAATTTATAACTATAAAGTATGAGTACCAATAAAAAAGAGAATGTCAGTAAAGGAATAAATTCACTATTAAAAAATATAGAAAACAATTCTCGTAGTACTATTCATGCGTCTATAAATCCTGAAATAGTCAATACTGTTCGTATTTCTGTAACTTTAATAGAAACAAACCCCAAACAGCCACGTAAAGATTTTGAAGAGGATGCACTACAAGAGCTAGTCAAGTCAATCAAAATACACGATATTATACAACCACTTACGGTATCTAAAATACCCGGTGGAAAATATCAACTCATAGCCGGAGAAAGAAGACTAAGAGCAGCAAAAATAGCCGAATTAAAAACGGTGCCAGCCTACATACGACAAGCTAACGACCAACAAATGTTAGAATGGGCACTTTTAGAAAACTTACAACGTACAGATCTTAATGCTATAGAAGTTGGATTAAGTTATAGGCGTATGATGGAAGAACTTAATTTTACCCAAGAACAAGTAGCAGAGCGTATGGGTAAAGATCGTAGCACGGTAACTAATTTTATACGTTTGCTCAGGCTTCCTCCTAGTATACAACTAGCATTACGAAAAAATGATCTTTCTACAGGACATGCTCGTGCCATCATTGCTATTGATAATATAGAAAAACAGCTCTTTGTCTTTAAAGAAATCATTAGCAAACATCTCTCTGTACGACAAACGGAAGAATTTGTACGTTCATTAAATACGCTAAAAACAAAAAATCAAAATATTAGTGCTGACAAAAAAGAGACTACCTCCTTTACTCTTCATTATGAGAAAACAGAAAAAGAATTATCCTCTATATTTGATACAAAAGTAACCATACAAGTGGATAAAAATAATAAAGGTAGCATCTCTCTTGCTTACAACAATATAGAAGAATTTAACAAATTATTAGACCACCTCAAAAAATAAGTTATTAAAGTGCAAAAAAATTCTTGCCCCATACAACGTATTAAAGCCATTCAAACACTTATAGGAAATACTCCTTTATTAAAAATAAATTATAGATACAAAAATAAAAACTATTGCATTTTTTCAAAAGCTGAATACTATAACTTTACGGGTAGTATTAAAGATAGAATTGCTTTTTATATAATTTCAAAATCATATACTTTAGGTTTATTGAAACAAGATGATGTCATTGTAGAGGCTACCAGCGGTAATACGGGTATTGCTTTTTCTGCATTGGGTAGAAACTTAGGACACAAAGTAATTATTTTTATGCCCAATTGGCTTAGCAAGGAACGAATAGACCTTATACGTAGTTATGGAGCTTCCATACGATTAGTAAGCAAAGAAGAGGGTGGGTTTTTGGGAAGTATGTCCTTAGCAGAAGCTATGGGGAAAAGTACTTCCAATATATTTCTTCCTCGTCAGTTTGATAATGATTTGAATTGTGAAACTCACTATCATACTACAGCACCAGAAATTTTTATACAATTAAAAAGGCTAGGCTTAGAAGCAGATATTTTTGTAGCTGGTGTAGGTACAGGAGGCACAATAATGGGTATGAGAAAATACTTTAAAGAACAAAATATATCCTGTAACATACATCCCATAGAACCCTCTAACTCGCCCACACTTTCTACAGGGTGTTGTGTAGGAAAACATCGCATACAAGGAATTTCTGATGAATTTATTCCCTCTATCGTAGATTTAAAAAAACTTGATAAAATTATACAAGTAGATGATGGAGATGCTATTTGTATGGCACAACAATTTGCTAAGAATATGGGTTTGGGACTAGGGATATCTTCAGGAGGAAATTTTTTAGGGGCGGTAAAATTAAAAGCAGCAAATCCAGAAGCTACGGTAGTAACTGTATTTGCAGATGATAATAAAAAATATCTATCTACGGATTATGTACAAGAAGAACCTATAAAAGAATACTTTTTATCAAAATATATTCAACTGTTAAGTATAGAATCTATCAAATAATAGAATAGTAAGAAAACTACTATTTTATGCAATAGAAAATATTTTTCCTGGTAAAGATTGTATGAAACCTTTAAGTTCCATTTCCAATAGGAGTTGTGGTATTTTTTCGTTTGGTAAAGTGGTCTTCAACATCAATGCATCTATATGTATTTTTTCTTCCTGTTGGATGAGTTGAAAAAGTATATGTTCCTCTTCAGTAAAATTAAATAATTGAGTTTGTATGGGTTTAGACGTAGCCTTATTATTCCAACCCAAAGATTCTGCAATATCCTCTCCTGAAGTAATTAGTTTTGCCATATTTTTTTTTATAAGACAAAGATTTCCATCTCCTTTGCTCTCTCCTATTTTATAAGGAATAGTAAACAATTCTCTATTATACGAGTTTGCCAAAGATGCCGTAATCATAGAACCACCTTTAAGAGCAGTTTCTACCACAAGCGTAGCTTCACACATACCTGCTACAATACGATTTCGTTGTGGAAAATTCATTCTTTCTGGAGTTGTTCCTAAAGCAAATTCGCTTAGTAAACCTCCTTGTTTTTCTATCTGTTTAGATAATGAAAAGTTGGATGCTGGATAAATAACATCTAAGCCACTACCCCAAACAGCAAATGTAAATAATCCATTATTAATAGCTTCCTGATGTGCAAAGGAATCTATACCTAATGCCATCCCACTCACAATAGTAGGATTATATGGCAATATCTGCTGTATGATTTGTTGTATAATTTTTCTAGCATATTCTGAAGGGTTTCTTGTACCTACTATTGCAATAAAACGATTTTGTTTCAATGAAACATCTCCTTTCTTATATAAAAACAAAGGGGCATCAAAACATTCTTTCAAGAGTTTAGGATATTCATCAGATTGGTAGTGTAGAACTTCAATTTTTAATTGCTGTAATTTTTCCCACTGTTGTTCAAATAATACAAAATTTTTAGATTGTGATATAATATTACAAGCCGTAATTTCACTAATATTTTGTATACTTAATAATTCCTTAAAAGACAAATCAAAAACACCCTTTGCACTTCCTATATAATCTATCAATGTTTTTGCACGTTGCAAGCCAATTTTATCTACTTGCAACAATATGTTTTTATATATCCATTCTTGTTTGACGTCCATCCAGGCAAAGTTAATGTACTATATCCCATTTCTTTGTTTTTAGTTTGTCTTTTATAACCCCATCTGGTATTTTAGAAAGAAAAGACATGGGCGGATTAAGTGGGTTGCGCGTAGAATATTTGTTGGCTTCTTCTATGTCTTGATATATTAATATAGAATCTTCTATGCTTTGTATATTTGTAATATACTTTTGCCAATCTGAATTGTTATTAAGCTTATTATCATTAGGACAAAACACCGCTAAAACTTTTACATCATCCCCATTATTAGCCATAATACGAGCCGAATCATCCTTTCCTTCAGATAAAAAAATAACAATTTTAAATACATATTTAGGGACACAAATACTATCATAGCTACCATCATTATGTTTTCTTCCTATATTGTTTTTTATTTTTCTTGCAAATTCATTATTTTTATCAAAACCTCCAATCCCACAAGTTCCATTATAAATATAAGCCTCATAATGGTTATTCTTTAGTATAGTACGTATGAAATCTTCCAAAGTTGCCCAAGGTCGTTGATTAAAATTAGGTGCCTGTGGAATAATATTGGTCATATAAAATGTTTCAATATTAGCTCTTTCATCAACAGTTCTATCTCCTGAAGGACAACTATGACCTCTATCAAAGTTAGAATTAGTATAAGACGAGGTTTCTATCCAAATCCATTCAAATGGAAGTAATGGATCAGGTAAAAATCTATTAGTTCTTTCTTGTGTTCCAAGATCACTTTTACTTAAATGCCATGCCACCCAATTGGGAATATCTTTGGTCTTATTATATGATATAGTAAGATATTTTCTATGTATCAAATAGTTATTGTACGAACTATCGGGATGAGTTATAGCAAGAGAAGGCATTCCCAAATACAAAGCAGAGTTTTCAGGAAAATTACCCTCTTGAAAAATCACATCTACACTAATAGGTTTCGCTATTTCTTTACCAACAGAAAGAATTTTTTCATTATTATCAAATTGCTGACAAGGTAATTTTATACAAGAAAGAACCATTGTAAAAAAAACCATTACTAAAATTATTTTTAAATTCATATATAAAATTTTCATTTGTTTTTAATATTCACTATTTCTGGGAGCTTTATCATCAGCAGGAACAAGTTCAAAATCAGTACCTACATTAAAAGTATATAAAATCTTTTTAGTAAATGTATCATATTTTCTTTTAGCAGCTTGGTTATTACTTAAATTTTTAGTTGTAGTTCCAAAGATAGGAACAGTTTTAGTACCAAAAGGCATATAATCTAAATAGCCTGGCATTGTTTGAATTTTCAACAAATTAGTAAAAATACTATCTGTAGGTTGTAAATTTACATACCTATCTAACAATAATATTTTACCTTCAGAAGCAGATATGCCCATATTAATTCCTTTAGGTCCACTTGCATCATAATCAAATAAAATCTCCCAATCTTTACCTTTAGTTCCTGAAGCACATTTAATTAATGCAAATTTTTGAGTACCAATTTTTGATCCTGAAGGAAACGTATATGTATTATTAGCAGTAGAATTTATTCCTTTTGCTGACATATAATATAAAGTGTAACCCGATATATCTATCTCTGTATCAGTAGTATTATATATTTCTATATAATCATTTTTATAAATAGCACGGTCATTTCCACCACCACCATAAACACCTGAAATAATTATATTAGGAACAAGAGAAGGATTTATTTTATACTCTGCAAATACTATATTACTATTATTAGCTTCTTTGATAGCTATAGCCTTAATAGTTGTATTTTTATCCACCAAAATAGGACCTGTATATTTTGTAGAACATATCGTAGGAGTAGATCCATCTATGGTATAATAAATATCTGCATTCGTTGTAGCACAACTGATAATTACATTAAGATGATTTAGGTAAGTACCCGATTCTGGCGTAAATACTGGATCTGAAACCATATCTATAGGAATAATAGTATATCCAGAGGAAACTACCTCGCTATTAGCCATATTTGGAGCAACAGTAATAGCTTTAATGATACTCTTACCCACATTTAAACTAATAGGGCTATTATAACTCAAAGTATTAGAGCTCCTAATAATTGGTATACTACCATCTATGGTATAATAAATAGTAGCACCAGGAGTAACCGTAGAAAGGGTTATGGTTTTACCTTCCTCGTAAATCCCTTCCTCTGGATTAAATTTAGGAGCCACTGCTGTAGGTATATAATCTCCTATGCAAAGGTTATCAATATTTACAGACGTACTACCTCCTTGAACATCTTTTTTTATTCTAATTCGTATGCTACTTCCTATGTTGATAGGCACTTCTGCATCCAACATATTTCCCTCCCACTTAGGTGCTGTAAAAACAGAAGCGGTCCTTATCCAATTATTACCACTATCTATAGAATACTCTACATAAATTTTACCTCCAGAATGTGAGCCATAAGAACCATATTTAAATTTAACATAACCCACACCATCCATTTTTTCAAACCTCATTTCTATCCTATTCCCTCCAAGACTAGCATCACTATTATTACCTCTTAAACGTATAGATTTAGTGCCTGCATATCTATCATTAGCATCCATAACACAATGTCCTGCAATAAACCATATTCCTGAATTAAGAGTTGATTCTGTACCTGCATATACACCTCCAGTTCTTATATCAAAATCTTCATACAAAGCACAACCTGGCGGATTTACCACTGATGGTGGATCAAGATGTAAATCTTCCACATCTGTAGGTATACGAAAAACAAATTGATAACCTCCATAATATTTGGCTACCAAAGCAATAACATTACACAAACCTTTAGGCACAAGGTTCTTTCCTGTATAAGAATTTTTTGTATATGACAATAGTTGTTGTATATTATCTTTTTGGATTAAATAAATATTCCCTAAAAACCTTTCTCCTTGCATAGAACCAAAATAACTATTTTCTATTTTTACCAATTGAGATTCATGTTTAGGGTTATCCGTTGCTAAATCAACCATTAAAGCATCCAAGTTTATAGATACGGGTGTTATAAACTTACCACTACCCACTATCACAATACTCGGGTCTTTCTCTTTAGCACCATGATTGGCAGAAAAAGAAACAATAACTTTCCCTACATTCTGAGAGGTAAGCACAGAACCATTTAAGTTAATAACAATTTCATCGCCTTGCTTAAATTTAATGTCACTGGCTTTTTTGTTTAAAAAAATACAAATAGCACGATGATTGTCCTCTGGGTCTTGAATGAACAATTGGGAATCCGGCATATTCGAAAAAGAATTATCAGACACTACAATACCCCTAATGGCAGTATCTCCAACCAAAGGAAACCTATTCATCTTTCCTTTCCAAGAACGGAGTTCACTAATTTTTTTTATTTTCCAATTTTTGGGAACTTCTTTATTAAAGACAACCGTATCATTTGGGTTAAAATTTATATCTTCCATACCACTTATTACAAGTTGTATCGTTTCTCTATATTGAGAAACTACGGCTATCAAACTTCCTGCCCCTTTAGGAGCGAATTGGTTAGCAAAACTGGCAAACGGACTTGTTACCAAACTAATAGTATTTTTTCTACTATCTTCTATGGATATGCTATAGCTACTACTTTGAGTTAATACATCTCCCATTGTTTGTTTTCCTGCTGCTATAGTGTCTATCATCACATTAGAAAGTTTTATCAATTGACTTTGATGTATGGAAGAAAGATTTGTAATATCAGAAATTTGTAACGTATCTACAGAATTATTTAAAGACCCTTTTACAATATAATTATCAGACAACCTTAAAGGCATATTAATAATTGTTTGAGAACTATTATCCACCATGCCCAACTCTATTTGATTGTTATAACTCAGAAGTCCTAAACCTGCCAATTTTATGAATATACGCATACCTACAGGATAAGTAGTATACAATCCCAATCCATCTATTAAAACTTGAATGCCTGCTGTAGTATCTTGTATATGAATACACTTATAAAAATTACCATTTCTATCACTACTCACGACCACGCCTTGTATCACCCAATTAGCATCATTAGGTATCTTATAAATACTCCCATCTGTAGGCATACAACCACGAAGTTCGGCAATAGTGGTATTGACCTGCTTCAGATATTGTTCATCTTCTATATTTTTAATGTTGGGAATAAAATTTTTCTTAATACAACTGAACTGTATTATTAGAAAAAAAATACTGCAAATAGTTACTAATTTTTTCATAAAAAAAATTTAAAATCTTGAATTATAAAAATGAATATCATGGGTATCTTTTATAAATATTTGTCGTGATTGTCTTTCTGGGCTAGTACTTGTTGATGTATCGTAAATACCCACAATAGAACCACTTCCTTTAGGAAGTTTATATTTAGCAAAGGAAGCATTATTATTTATATTTAAGTAAAATGTATCTCTTGGATTATTGTTATTTTCTATACGAATAAAATAAAAATTAGCAATAGAATATGTTTTATTAGTATCCGCTTCCACTACTTGAAATTTTTCTAATTTGACCAATGTGCCACGATATTTTACATCTTTCAACTCCTGAGAGGTAAGCACCTGAGGCAGAGGATTAAGAAACGAATAAAGTCTAAAATTTTGTGTTACTTGCAATGCAGTATAAGGCATTGGCTTGCCAGCATAATCAATACCTCCATTCAATTGTATAGGACCATAATAGTTTTGTACATAAGCACCCAATAAATTAACTCTTATTAATCTACCAAAAGGAAATTGAGGGTACAAAGGTGTATTGTTAATTCTAATTACAATACCTCCAGTATTATCTTGTACATAAATTTGCTTATAAAAATTACCTTGTTTATCATCACTAACTACCACTGCTTCAATCCAAATAGGATCAGAAATTGGAGTACCTATATTAGTAGATAGTCGTCTAATTTCAGCTATTGTTTTCCATGTTAAACTTTGATCTTTTGGAGGGGTTTCCACATGAGTAGGAGATAAATCCGCTTTTAAGCAAGAAGTAAAAATAATTGTTATCAATAAAAAATATTTATATATCATAATCTCTATTATTGCATTCTAAAAGATACCGTAAGTTGATAATTAATACCATACGCATATATTGCTTTGGGTGGAAATTTATTGTTATCGCCTATTGTAAAATCATACCTTAGTTGTTCGTATCCAAAAGCAATAATATTTTTGTTGTTCAACATGTTATTGATAGAGGCAAAAATATTAATATACAATTTTTTCTTAGATTTGAATTTGAAAGATTTATTTAAAAACCAATTATATCCAGCCATAGCATTTAAGGTAAACTCGTAAGGTGTAGAAAGTTGGGTTATAGCGTTTTTGTATGTAGCACTATTAGTGTCCATACCACCAGTAAAGGTTATAGTACGTGTATTGGGAGCAAAATCATAATATAATGGACCTGCCACATTTCCTGTAAGACTTACAAACCAATATTTTGGTGAATTATATCTCAGTTGAACTGTATAAGCTTGAGATATGGTATTAGGGATTCTAAAATTTTTAATATATACCTCTTGATCTTGCTGTACCTCATTGGTGTTATCTATAGTAATAATTTCTTTAGGTCTATCAGAATAATAATAATTGCCATAAGTGGTTGCTAAATTAGCTTCTAATGTTGGGGTAATCTTTATTTGTAAGGCAGCTTCCACTCCTATGCTACGTTGTTGAACATCGTATAAAGACAAATTTACAAAGGTGTTATAATTATCATCAAAATAAGACCTTGTACTAAAAAGATTAGTTTGCTGAACAAAAAATAAAGCAGCTTGAAACTTCACCACATTGCCTCTATAAAAATACCCTATTTCACTACTAAAAATAGTAGCATTCTTGGTGTTAGGAACAACTGCGTCTCGAGTGCGTGGAGACAAATAAACCTGACTTGCAAAAGGAGGTTGGCTACCTCCATATAGATTAATCTTTAGATAATTCTTACCATTTATTTTATATGTAAATCCCCCTTTCAAAATAAAATTGATATAGGTATGTACAACTCCTTTCCCAAAAGAATTATCCATAAATAAACCAGATTTGTAATATCCATATCTATAAAAAGAAGAGACACTGATATTAGCACCTGCAAAAATATCAATTTGATTATATTTGGCATTAATTTGTCCCCAAGCATTAGCTTTCTGATTGTATATAGCATAATTATAATTATAAATATCTCCTTTACGAATAATCTCATTAGGATTATTCAGATTTACTTGCGAAGCATTTGGGTTAGTAGGAAATGCACTTTGTCCAAACTGATTAAGATTTACAAAATAATTTCCTCCTAACAAATCATTTACTTCCTTAAAATAATGAGTGTAAGAATATGTATAGTTTACCCCACTATTGAATATATAATTATCCGTAAGAATATGATTTCCTATAATAGAAGCACGCAATACGATGGGGTCATATCTATTTTCTCCTATTAAATATCGAGAACGCTTTTCGGTAGGAGAAACTCCATCAAATACATCTGTATTGGTCAGATTAGCTTGATAAAAATTATCCCAATTAATTTGTAAAAGGTTAGGATTTGCTTTTATCTTATCATAAACTTGTTGATACAAACCAGGATTATTAATATAATAACTTGGTAAATAGCGATAATAATCTGGTCGAGGATCTGCCGTATTATACCAATCTAAATTTGTTTTCCCACTCCTTCCAAATATACCACAAAGATTGATACTCAACTTATTGCTTTTATTCACCCGCCATTCATCCGTTAGCGAAATTATAGGCGTATGGTTATTGGAAACCACTGCACTACGAAAATCACCATTATAATAACCCCAATTAGGGTTGTAAAAATTTGTACCTGCCAATTCTTTTGCCTCCGCTACTGTAGGCGAATTCGTAGCTCTTTGGGTAGGAGCACCTAATACAGTAAAATTTAATAAATGATTCTTAATATGTTTATCCATAGATAAAAAATAAGAATAAGCATCACCCCATCTACCTGGCATACTATTAAAAGAAAAGTGTCCTGGTATAGGAGGTAAGGCGTATCTTTTTGTAAAAGCAACTGCTACCGACCAACCATATTTTAATAAACCAGAAGAATAACTTAATCGCCATGTATTCGTATAATTAACATTGCTATTAACATAGGTAACATTAAGCTGAGGTCGAATATTTGAAGCAAAGGTATTTAGTGATTGGATTCTACCCAATCCCACAACAGCATTCTCATTTTCAAATAATCCATATGTTGAAGTGTTATTTCTCAACATATCATTCAATCCACCCCATACACTATAAGAAGCAAACCCTGTATTTATATCATTGACAACACTACCATTAAACAACACTATATTTTGATTATTAGTATTACCTCGGGGCAAAAAACTAAAACTTCCTAAATTAAATTGTGTTTGTTGTAAAAACAAATTCATTGTTGAGGTAAGTAATGAAGATACTGGTTGGCTAGCCCCACCACCATCCATATCATTTTCAGACATTTCTACTATCGGTATATCTATTATCCAGGCAGAGTTCTGGCTCTCTATTGTAATATTCCCCAAGTCATATTCTTTTTGTTCAGCATTAAGGTACAAGATAATTTGTTTGGGAGAGTAAGCTTCTTTCTGTATTTGAATTTCTATATATGGATTCTTATTCCATATAGTTGAAAAAGAAAAATTTCCATTAATATTACTAACTATAAACGTTGTATCTTCAAAAAGAACAACCTTTGCTCCCACAATAGGATCTCTAAAACTATTTACTATTTTGCCTTTAATAGTTACTGCATCATGACGATATATTGTTTTTATTTTTTCTTGACCATAAACAGAGAATGAAAATCCAAAAATAAATAATATATGTTTCATATTCATAACTTCACACTACAAAAGTAAATCAAGTTTATATAAGAAAGAATTTCTTGAGTTACAAAATAATTAATTTTTGATGTTTTGTCTATTAATAAGTTATAGTTAAAAATTTAACAAAAACACTTTAAAATCAAAAATCAAGGGATTCCACCCTATTTGTAATAAATACTACACATTTTTGTAAATCCTACAGATAGAGAATATAACGCTGAAGAGGTTTTGGATACAAATCTATATGTTTGTAATAATTCCAATGTCATTTATGAATACACAAAAATAGAATCCAAGATTTTAAAAGGTGGAAAATATCCGATAGTAAAATGCATTTTTTTACAGTAACTTGTAAATACAAGAAGGTACAATAAGGTGTCTCTAAAGAATAATCTTTAGTTATTCTTCTTTTAAATTATTGTAACTTTGTGCTTCTTTATGGGAATAGAAAATATCCATATTCATGGTGCAAGAGAGAATAATCTAAAGAATATTAATGTAGATTTTCCTCAACAACAACTTATTATTGTTACAGGTCTTTCTGGTTCAGGAAAATCCTCCTTGGCTATGGATGTACTTTTTGCTGAAGGGCAACGTCGCTATGCTGAAAGTCTTTCCTCTTATGCTAGGCAATTTCTTATACGTGCGAAAAAACCCGATGTAGATTATATTACGGGTATTGCTCCGGCTATTGCGATAAATCAAAAAGTGGTCAACAGAACACCTCGTTCTACCGTAGGGAGCATTACAGAAATTTATGATTATTTACGTATTTTATTTGCTCGTATAGGGAAAATTTATTCTCCAATTTCTGGCATAGAAGTAACAAGGCAAGATACTGATTTTGTATTAAATTTTATTCTTCAATCTTCATTAAATTGCAAAATATATATTTTATTTCCTTTCCCAAACACAAAAGATAAAAATGAGATTACTAAAGATTGCCAAATTCTTCTTCAAAAAGGATTTACTCGGTTATGGATTAATAATGAAGTTACAAACATAGAAGATATTAGAAAAAAATCTATAGATACTCAAAAAGCATTTGTTTTAGTAGACCGATTAATTATCTACAACAAAGAGGATGAAGATACCTTACATCGGTTAACAGATTCCTTGAATACTGCGTTTTTTGAGGGGCATAATGAGATGACGCTACAAATAAATAATAACATATATTCATTTACCAATAGCTTACAAGCTGATGGTATAAACTTTGAAACTCCTTCTCCTAATCTTTTTTCATATAACAACTCTTTAGGGTCTTGTGCCACCTGTGAAGGGTTAGGATTTAGTTTGGGTATTGATGAGCATTTAGTTATCCCTAATAAAAATATCAGCCTTTATGATGGGGCTGTTGTTCCTTGGAAAGGAGCAATTATGGGTTGGTGGAAAGAACAGTTTATAACTAATGCCCGTCAATTTAATTTTCCTATTCACAAACCTATCACCGAACTTACAGAAGAACAATACAAAACACTCTGGAAAGGTAATAAGTATGCACAGGGCATTGATGCATTTTTTGAAGACATACAACGTCATCTATATAAAATGCACTACCGCATACTATATGCTAGATACAGAGGAAAAACAATCTGCCCTACTTGTAAAGGATCTCGCCTATGTAAAGAGTCTTTATATATAAAAATTAAAGGGAAAAATATATACGAACTTTGTACTATGCCTATAGAAGCTCTTTGGCAATGGCACAAAACACAATCTTGGGATACACATGAAAAAAATATTGCAAAAAGACTTTTTATAGAAATAGAACAACGACTAAAAACTATTATAGACGTTGGAATGCCTTATCTTACATTAAATAGAGCTGCCAATACCTTAAGTGGGGGCGAAAGCCAACGACTGCAACTAGCAAAATTCTTAGGAAGTAATCTTACTCAATCTCTCTATATTTTAGATGAACCTTCTATAGGACTCCATCCTCGAGATACTCATCATCTTATCAATATACTAAAAAAATTACGCGACTTAGGAAATACGGTTATTGTTGTAGAACATGATGAACAAATTATAAAAGAAGCAGATTATATTATAGATATGGGTCCTTTAGCTGGTAAAAAAGGTGGGGAAGTAGTATTTGCAGGAACTCCTAAAAATTTATCACAAACAAAAACACTGACCTCTGAATACCTCAGTAAGAAAAAAAATATAGGTAACCATAAGCATCATCTCCCAAGTTATACAAAACTTATCAAAATAAAAGGTGCTGTACATAACAATCTAAAAAATATAGATATTTCTTTTCCTCTATATGCTATGACCGTAGTTTGTGGAGTAAGTGGTAGTGGAAAATCTTCTTTAGTAAAACATATTTTATACCCCGCCCTGGTGAAGGCTAAAAAATTATCCCTCCCTATTACCAATAATCTTGGACAATATAAAACTTTAGTAGGTAATTTAGATGAAGTAAAACACATTGAATGGATTGATCAAAATACAATAGGACGTACTTCTCGTAGCAATCCGATTTCTTATATGAAAGCCTACGACGATATTCGACAACTTTTTTCAAATCAATACCAAAGCAAATTAAGAGGATTTCTTCCCAAACATTTTTCTTTCAATGTAGAAGGAGGAAGATGTGAAAAATGTAAGGGAGAAGGGGAAGAAGTTGTTGAAATGCAGTTTCTGGCAGATGTACGACTTGAATGTGAAGTATGTCATGGCAAAAGGTTTAAAGATGAAGTACTGGAAGTAACCTACAATAAAAAAAATATTTATGATGTTCTCAATATGACCGTCGATGAGGCCATAGATTTTTTTAACAATGAAAAACATTTTATACACAAAATAAAGGCTTTACAAAAAGTAGGATTAGGATATGTTGCTCTTGGGCAAAGCCTTTCCTCTATGAGTGGAGGAGAATTACAACGTACCAAGCTAGCCACTTTTCTGGTAGATAAAGATAACCCTCCACATACCATATTTATCTTTGACGAACCCACTACAGGACTTCATTTTGATGATGTCAATAAGCTATACCATGCTTTTTCTCAACTCATAGAAAAAGGAAATACCATCATTATTGTAGAACATCATTTAGATCTTATAAGACATGCTGATTGGATTATAGAGCTAGGACCTGAATCTGGAGAAAAAGGAGGTTATTTACTCTACTGTGGACATCAAAAAGAATATTTAAAACAAAACACCCCTACTACCAAATTTTTATAAAATAAAGGTTTTTCATAATTTTAAAAAATTTCAATCTATTTAACAAAATACTATTAATTTTGTGGATCGTTAATGTTGGGCGAGGTAGCTCAGGTGGTTAGAGCGCAGGATTCATAACCCTGAGGTGGCGGGTTCAATTCCCGCCCTCGCTACTTATTATTTTAATTATCTAACTTTCAAAATATTAAACCCAAAAATTTATGTTACTAGAAAAAAAAGTTGCTCTTATTACAGGTGCAAGTCGAGGTATAGGAGAAGCTATTGCTCTTAAATTTGCTCAGGAAGGTGCCAATATTGCATTTACCTATGCTACCAATGATAAAAAAGCTAAAATATTGGAATATAAACTTACTACTCTTGGCATAAAAGCTAAAGCATATAAAAGCAATGCAGGGGATTTTTCTGCTTGTGAATTAGTTATAAGTGAGATTCTAAAAGAATTTGGAAATATAAATATTTTAGTAAATAATGCAGGTATTTCAAAAGACAATCTTTTATTACGTATAACGCCAGAGCAATGGGACGAAGTAATGAATATCAATTTAAAAAGCGTATTCAATATAACCAAGCAAGTACTTCGTCCAATGATGAAAACAGGAGGTAGTATTATTAACATGAGTTCTATTGTTGGCCAAAAAGGTAATGCCGGACAAGCAAGCTATGCCGCTTCCAAAGCAGGTATTATTGGTTTTACCAAAACAGTAGCACTAGAACTAGGTAGTAGAAATATTCGTTGCAATGCTATTGCTCCAGGATTTATAGAAACCGATATGACACAGTATCTTAAAGATAATCCAAAAGCTTCGGAAGAATATAATAAAAAAATACCTCTAGGAAGATTTGGGAGAACGGAAGACATTGCTGAAGCCACTCTATTTTTAGCTTCTGACAAAAGCGCTTATATCACTGGTCAAGTACTTAGTGTTTGTGGTGGATTAAATATATAGTCTATAAAAAAAATTTGTAACTTTGTATAAACCATTAAATATTAAATTCATTATGTTAAAATTAAAAACTTTTCTTGGAATTTTCATTTTGGGAATTTTCATTTTGGGTGGTTGTAAAAAAAAAGATAATAAGCCCATTGCTATTTTTAGCAGTTGGGGTGTTGCTTTAAATGATGATTCTCCTAGTTTTATACTGGATTGGAATTTTCCAAAGAAAATTATTATTAATAATATCAACAATATTGGCAATATTAGTCAAATTCCCGACAGCACACGTTGTTTTATGTATTATTCTTTTGTAACGCCTTCTACAGATAGTTCATTAATTAATGTGAATACTATCACTACTATCCTTACTAAAAAACTACAAGAATATAATGCCTCCATACCTGTTTCTGATACTTTTGGTAAAAATCCGTTATATATTGATAATCCTTTTGTATCACAAAACTTCCTTACTATTCCTTTTGCTTATTATTATTCTGACCCTAATATTAAACACATGATTTCTTTGGTATACAATGCCGATAATACTCTATGGGATAACGATACGATGTGTGTAGAATTTAAACATAATGCTAAGGGTGATGAAGGAAACTATCGTTCGGGAACTACTTATATAGCCTTTAATCTAAATTCTCAACGCCCCCCTATAGGTATTAGAAAAGATAGTTTTTTTATCAAAATGTCTTATACTACAGCTTCTCTTAGTATAGGATCAGAATCTAAAACTATTGTAATACCTGCCAAATGGCAATAAGAAGAATAGATTTTTATGTCCATTGTAGTACATGATATTTCAAAATATTTTGAACAACAGATAGCTGTAAATCATATATCTTTTACTATCAATAAAAATGAAATTGTAGGTTTTCTTGGACCTAACGGTGCGGGCAAAAGTAGCACTATGAAAATGATTACAGGATTTTGGCAACCTTGCACAGGAAGTATTGATGTATGTAATATTAGTACTCAAAAAAACTCTATTCTTGTTAAAAAAAAAATAGGATACTTGCCAGAACATAATCCTTTATATTTAGATATGTTTGTAAAAGAATATTTATTTTTTATAGCTACAAGTTATGCTATAAGTCATCCTATAGATGCAGTAAATAATATTGTAAAACAAACTGGCTTACAAATAGAAAAACATAAAAAAATAGGACAACTTTCCAAAGGTTATCGACAACGTGTTGGCTTAGCAGCTGCTCTTATTCATAATCCGGAGGTACTTATTTTGGATGAACCTACTTCTGGTTTAGATCCTAATCAAATTATCGAAATAAGACAGTTAATAAAACATATTGCACAAAACAAAACTGTACTTTTTTCTACTCATATCATGCAAGAAGTAGAATCTCTTTGTGAACGGGTAATTATCATTAATCAAGGAAAAATAGTAGCCAATGAGAATCTTCATCATCTAAAAAATTCTTTTAAAAATACTCATACCCTTACTCTATCTTCCAAAAAAGAAATAGACCTTTATTCTTTACAAAAAGATTTTCCTTCTGAAAAAATTATAGCTATAGATAAATATACAATTGATATTAGAACTTCTAATTCTGAAAAATTAGTTCAATGGTTTATTAAAAATGATTATCCCATACAATCTTTACAACAAAAAAGCAGTGGAATAGAAGAAATTTTTAAAACCCTTACCTCTGTTTAACAACATTTTGCACAAACCTACTTATTGAAATACAATTTATGTAATTAACCTGTTTATTTGAGAATGATTATATTTTTTTGTAAAAAATAAAACTTAATATTTCTTAATTCTTACTACTTTTGTAGAAAAAAATAACTATGTCAAACGAAAAAAATAAAGAAGTAAATAATCAGATTAATATAGAAATTAATGAAGAAATAGCAGAAGGTATTTATTCCAATTTAGCCATGATTACACATTCTTCAGCAGAATTTATTTTTGATTTTATTAATGTTATGCCCGCAATGCCAAAAAGCAAAGTTAAAGCTAGAATTATTACAACGCCTCAACATGCTAAAAAGTTTATGATGGCTCTTGCTGATAATATCAATAAGTACGAAGAAACTCATGGAACAATAAAAGAAGATGCTATACCTGATGTGGCTCTATCTATTGTATCTCCTACTTTAGAAGCTTAAAATAAATTTTAAGGAAAACTCTCCTTTAAGTTAAAAAAATATATGAAAAAAGAATGTATACCTAATTGACATACATTCTTTATAAATACAATTTTCTTTAATTCTTGTTTCTTATAAATTACTATTTAAGGTCTGCCATTTGTCAATAGAAGGTATTACTCCGATACCAATTACTTCATCTCTCATAGTACATAAATGCTGATAGCTTTTTTCTAAGCTTGCCATTTCTTCAGAATTACCTTTAGGTTCTTTATAAGAAACGCCATTTTTATCTACTACAGTTTCCATTGCCATTAGAATATGTTTAAATTTATCATTGCAAACATATGTACCAACGGGCAAGGTAAATGGTATTGCTCCCATAGCTGCGGCTACCATTTCTATAGATACATAAGATGGACTTTGAAAAGAAGTTCGCCCTCTAAGGTCTAAAATATTTTTGCCACCTTGTATTGTTTTATGCTTAATTTTTTCCCATTCCTCCAAACTTAAACTTGGCGTACCTATCAATGAGTTTAAGGGTTTTCCCTCTACAAGAGCTAAGGATGAAAAAACAGCCATTTGTTCTCCATGTCCTCCATAAGTACGAGAATTAGTAACTTTATCTTGAGGAATATGAAAATGTAAAGCCAAAGCTGATTGCAAACGAGTACTATCCAAAGCTGCTAATGTACTGACACAACAAGGTTTTAGACCCGAATGAATTAAGAAAATCAACCCCGTAATATCGGCAGGATTAAAAACAATAACTGCTTGTTTCAAATTAGGACAATAGCTTTTAACATCCTTACCCAACTGAGCAGCAATTTCAGCATTACCTTTCAAAAGATCTTCACGAGTCATACCCGCTTTACGAGCAGCACCACCAGAAGATACCAAGAAAGAGGCTCCTGTTAAAGCTTCTTTTATGTCTGTTGTCCAAGTAAGGTTTACACCTTTAAAACCACAGTGAAACATTTCTTCAGCAACTCCTTCTAATGCTTGACCAAAGGGATCATAAGCACAAATATTAGGCGTAAGTCCCATCATAATAGCAGTTTGCACCATATTGGAGCCAATCATACCTCCAGCTCCAATAATAGTTAATTTTTCTTGTGTTAAAAATTTCATATGCATTTTTTTTAATAATTAAAATATTTAATACTATCCCTACAAAATTAATGAAAAAAAAGAAAATTATTAAAACAAAAAAGTTAGTGTATTTTCCTATTACACTAACTTCTAATGAAATAACTATTAATATCTTTTTAGTTTGCTTTAATAACTATCACTCTACTATTAGGCAAATCGGGTATGTATAGATAATTGTCTTTTAAAGTAATATCAGCAGGACCAATAAGTGGATTTTTAAGATTAATAGGAAAATATTGTAGCTTTTTAGTATTCATATCTATACTCCCTATTCTCCCTTTTACCCAATCGCTAAAATATAATGTTTTATGATTTTTACTAATTGCTAAACCGTCATACTGACCAGATTGATGGATAAAATGAATAGGCTTAGGATTTTTTATATTCGGAATAACATAAATTACATTCTCGGATGTGGGTGTACCTATTGGGTTATAAGAAGCTACATACATTTTATCATCAACCAACAAAATACCATTAGCACCTGGTATATTCGTATATAAGACTGGAGTAATAGAAGATAGTGTTTCTATCTTTGAAACATCTATTGTGTACACATTGCCCGTATTCGTTACCGTAGCATATAAAGTATTACCTTTTAAAGATAAATCATTCACAAATACATCCTCTTTAGGAAAAACTATTTTTTGTGGCTTTTCTTTCAAATTAGTAAGATTATATACCACTATAATATTTACATCTGCAATAAATAAATAATTAGCTTTTAAGGCCATCCCTTTAGGAGCATTCAAATTTCCATCAGCAGGGATTAATATGGAAGTTTTACCCTCTTTATATTGTGTAATATACCCCTTGCCCTCTTTATTCAGCGGATTAAGAGGCGTACTTCCAAAATTAGCAACATATAAATCATTAGCATTCCAAAAAGTACTTTCACAATACTTTAAATCATGCTCCAATACACGTACATTTTCTGATTGTGCTTGAACAATAAATGTAGATATTAAAAAAAATAGCGCAGTTAATAATTGTCCTGACATAACAAAATTTTTATCAATTAAAGTACAAAGATACTTTTTTATTTAAAAACGATTATAAAAATAATTTATTATTTTTTATATCATACACAAAAACTTAGTTTTTTCGTTTTTAATTATATGCTAATTTTGAATAACTAGAAATAAATTCGTCATAGACCATTTTTATACCTTGTTCTAAAGAGATTTTTGAACTCCATCCGATCGCATATAACTTAGAACTATCCATCAGTTTTCTTGGTGTACCATCAGGCTTTGTTGTATCCCAAATAACACGACCATAATATCCAACTATATTTTTTATTTTTTCTGCTAATGTTTTGATTGTCAATTCCTGCCCACTTCCTACATTAATATGTCCATAATCATTATAATTCAACATACAAAAAACAATAGCATCAGCCATATCATCGGCATACAAAAATTCTCTTAGTGGTGAACCCGTACCCCACAATAGGACTTCTTTTGAATGGTTGATTTTGGCTTCGTGAAATTTGCGTATCAATGCAGGCAGTACATGCGAATTTTGCAAATCATAATTATCTCCTTTCCCATAAAGATTGGTAGGCATTACACTCACATAATTACACCCATATTGCTTACGATAATAATTACACATTTTGATACCTGCAATTTTGGCTATGGCGTAGGCTTCGTTGATGGTTTCAAGCAAACCTGTTAGCAATGCCTCTTCTTTCATAGGCTGTGGTGCAAGTTTGGGATAAATACAAGAGCTGCCGAGAAACATCAATTTCTTTACACCATGAAGATATGAGGCGTGTATCACATTAGTTTCTATCATTATATTTTCATAAAAAAACTGAGCGGGATAAGTATTGTTGGCTACTATGCCACCCACTTTGGCGGAAGCAAGAAATACATAATCAGGTTTTTCTTGGGCAAAAAAATCAGTAACAAAGAGTTGATTAGTTAGGTCAATTTGTTGGTGTGTAAGAAGTAGAAAATTAGTGTATCCTTTTTCTTCAAGATTGCGTAATATAGCACTGCCTACCATTCCCAGATGTCCGGCAATATATATTTTGGCATTTTTTTCCATTGTTTTTAAGCTTATATTTTTATTCAAAATAATTGAGTGTGTTATAACCGACTGCTACCAAATAAGCATCTTTTTTGATAAGTTTAATGTCATTTTCCATCATATCGATTAGCAATCCATTGAGATCGTATTCGGGAGTCCACAGCCTAACACACTTTTAGATTTTGTGGGATTACCAATCAGCAATTCTACCTCTGTAGGACGAAAATATTGAGAGTCTACTTTCAATACGACTTGTCCTATTGTAAGGGTAGATTTTTTCAGCAAAAATAGTTTCGTTGCTATGCGCTACTATTCCTTGTTCCTTCATACCTACACCTTCAAATTTTAGCTGTATACCAATATGTGCGAAAGCTGCACGCACAAATTCTCGCACTTCGGTAGTAGTGGCCTGTAGCAATGACATAATCGCTGGGTTTTTCTTGTTGTAAAATGAGCCACATGGCTTTGATATAATCTTTGGCATGTCCCCAATCTCGTTGTGCAGAAAGGTTTCCCAAATACAAACATTCTTGTTGTCCAAAAGCAATCTTAGCGGCAGCACGGGTAATTTTTCGGGTTACAAAAGTTTCTCCACGCAAAAGCGATTCATGATTAAACAATATACCATTGGAATCGTGCATATTGTAGGCTTCTCTATAATTTACCGTAATCCAATAAGCATACATTTTTGCCACCGCATAAGGAGAACGCGGATAGAAGGGAGTTTTTTCTGACTGAGGTATTTCTTGCACCAAACCATATAACTCAGATGTAGAGGCTTGGTAAATACGTGTTTTTTGAGTAAGCCCCAATAGACGCACTGTTGCCAAAATTCTGAGTGTTCCTATACCATCGGCATTCGTTGCATATTCGGGCGTATCAAAAGATACTTTTACATGGCTCATCGCTGCCAAATTATAAATTTCATGGGGCTGCACTTGTTCAATTATTCGTGTCAAATTCATAGAATCAGTCATATCTCCATAGTGCAAAACAAATCATCTTTTTTCTACATGTGGGTCTTGGTAAAGATGATCTATACGGTCGGTGTTAAAAAGTGAAGACCTTCTTTTGATACCATGTACGGTATATCCTTTTTTGAGTAAAAATTCGGCAAGATAAGCGCCGTCTTGTCCTGTAATAAGGGCTGTTTTATTCATTGAAAAAACCATATTTTAAGAAGCAAAAACTTCCACTTCTATTTTTTTATAGTGATTCCAAATAATATCCATAGCATAATTGTCTTCTACTTGTTTTCTACCATAGATTCCCATTGCCCTTTTTATTTTATACTCTAATTGAATAAATTTTTCCATAGCATTATATAAACTTTCAACACTTTTCATTTCACAAATAAATCCATTCTCTCCATCTTTTACAACATCTTTGCAACCTGGTGCATTAGTGGTAATAATAGGTTTTTCCATAGCCATAGCTTCCAACAATGAAATAGGAATTCCCTCTCTATAAGAAGGCAACACAATGCAAGACGCTTTAGCAATATAATTTTGTATGTCTTTATGATATCCCCAATAGTCTATTAATTTACTTTCAAACCATTTATCTAATTCTTGCTGAGTAAGTGCTGATGTATTGGATGCTCCAATTTCACCTATAAAAGCAAATAGACTATTAGGATATTTTTCTTTTAGTTTTTTAGCAACCTCAAAATATTCTACTATACCTTTTTGCCTAATAGCTCTGCCTATCATTAAAAAAGTAATATTTGGTATATTAGTATCTTGTGGTATATATTCTTCTATGGCTATACCTTCGCTGGGCAGTAAATATAAGTTGTTTTTTATTTTAGGAATTAATAAAGACAATTCACTAAAATCATCTTTATTTAATACTACTACTCGTTTAGCTTTTGGAAAAACAAATTTATATAATATAGATACTATTTTATAAATTAAACCTTTATCTATAAATGCCGTACCCAAACCTGTTACAAAATTGACAAATGGTATTTTTAACCAATACGCTATTATTCCTCCATAAATATTGGGTTTAATGGTATAGTGATATATAAGGCTGGGTCTAATAGATTTATATATTTTATAATATTGGTGCATAACTCCTATTTCTTTAAATGGATTTTTGCTCTTACCTTGCATCTTAAGAGAATAGCAAGTACAGCCTATAGAATTATAATACCTCACATACTCACTATCATAAGGTGCAAGTAAATAAATAGTATAGTCTTCTTTAAGATATCGTTTTATAATTTCATTTCTAAAATTATATAGCGAGGAATAGTTATTGACAGAAAATAATATTTTAGGCATAGTGGTTAAATATATATCTTTTTAATGTATAGTATAAGACATATAAGCGATATTTAATCATAAACCATAATGAATTTTTGCTTTTAGTACCAGATGTCGAGAATGTTTGATTATGTCTTCTATAATAAATTAATGGTACATCAATATATCTTATACTATACTTCAGCTCTGCTAATAAACCAAACCAAACATCATGCCCTATTATATTATTGGGAATAGGTAAAAAAAACGATAACATGTTTCTATTAAAAGCCATCGTGCAACCTACATAAACTCCTTTATATAAGTTATCAATATATCCAGATTTATACCTTCTCCATTCGCTTAACTTTTTTATAGAGTTAAGGTTGTCATCACATATCCAAGCATCGGTTAATATCAATTGGTTTTCTTGTATATTTTTTAGAATAATATCTACTTTATTAGGTAGCCACACATCGTCTTGGTCACTTAAAAAAATATAATCTCCTGTACTATGTTTCAGAGCATTTTCAAAATTCTTTGTATATCCTTTTCTTCCTTGATTAATAAATATTTTAATCCTATCATCACTGTATTCTCTTATAATATCAAGTGTTTTGTCAGTAGAACCATCATCTGAAATAATTACCTCACTATCTTCTCCTATTTGATATAGAATAGAATCTAATTGTTCTTTTATGTATTTTTCACCATTATAGGTAGCTATGCAAACGGAAATTTTCATGATTTAGCTTTGATTATTTCTAATATAATGTTTAATAAACAGATGCATTTCTTCCATCTTTATACCCCAATCAAAAGAGTCTAAATATTTTTTAATTTTTTCTATATTTAATTCTTTTTTTGTAGTTTTTTCTAATAGATTAATAAGTTCTTTTTCATTTTTGGGATTAAAAAAATCAACGAATTCAGGAGAAAATTCTTTTAGTGCACCTCCATGAGAAGATATAATTGGAACTCCAAAAGATAATGCCTCCAAAACAGGCATTCCAAAACCTTCATAAAGAGATGGATATACAAAGGCTTTGCAATATTTATATAAAGAAGCTAATGTTTCTTCATCTACAAAATTAACAAATATAATCCTAGTATTTTGGCATATTATTCCTCCATTATTATTTCCGCATATTACTAATTTTTTTGATGTATTAGCTTTTAGAAAACAGGCTATTAAAAATCTAACATTTTTATGATGCATGGTAAGACCTACATATAAAAAATATTCATGTTTTTGTAAATTGAGTTTTTCAATTTTTAAAATATTTGTATTATGATGTATTTTATTTAGTCCATTTAATACGATTATGGAATTTTTGCCAAAAGCTTCATAAACATCTTTACGAGTAGTTTCTGAAATAGAAAAAATAATATCAGAGTTTTTAAGAGAATATCTAATAAAAAAATCTGTTTTTATAATACCCAATTTGTTTTTCCAAAAAGATTTTCTGTAAAAGTTGGGTACTACTTTATACATAATATCATGTATAGTTGTAATATAAATTTTTCCTTTTATTTTAAACAAAGAATTGTAGTGGTTGGGGAAATGATAAATATCGGCATCTATTTTTTTTAGAAACTTGTGAAAAGTAACAAAATTCCAAAAAGAATAGGTTTTCTTGTCAAAAATAATAGTTTGAAATCCACTATTTTTAGGGTATGATTTGTTCACAAGTACAAACACATTTTCAAATCTATATCGATCTATATAACTTTGAATTAATATCAATGTATAACGTTTAATTCCCGTACTTATCTCCATTAAACAGCGCCCGTCAATTAGGATTTTCATTATTGTATATCTTTTAAGGATTTTCTATTTTCATTAAATTCTAAATATCTACTTTGAAAACTTTGAACTTCAAAAAGTAAATTTTCGTATTTCATAATTATATCAGAATTTAATTTTATTAATTTTAAAGAACCATAAGTTAATAGTACAAAAATAAATATATATTTTTTATTTTTATGGTAAAATAGAGAATATATATTGGTAAAAAGAATCCAATATGAAAAGACAAATAATAGAGAAACTCTTTCTGTTACTACAGTAGCTTCACTAAAATAAAAGAAACATATAAAATATAGAATATATCCATTTATAAAAAGAATATTTTGTTTATTTACTTGAATTAGTTTTTTATAATAGGTCAAAACAAATAAGTAGGACAAAAACCGCTCTATGTATCCTATTGAAAGACCATAGGGTTTACTAAAATATTCACTAGCAAAATAAATCACTATTTTTTCTTGTATTTTTCCTCCAAATATATTACCTAATGTTTGAAATATGGGTTCTATATATTGTATCTGAAATAAAAAAATGATATTTCCAATCACGAAAATGGCTATCAATAGTTTAATAGAAAATCGTTTGTGTAAGAAAAAGTATAATGGCAGATATATGATAGAGCTAATATGAAAACTCATACCTATTAAATTTAAAATCATGTATTTTGTCAATTTTCTTTCTTCCAAATATTTTAAAGAAAGTAAAAATAACATAATAGCTTTAACATTTCTATAGAAATTAAATTCTATAATTATTCCTTGAAAAAGAATGAATAAAATAAAACTTAAAACATAGTACTTTGAATATCGTTTAAAAATAATATTTAAAATAAGTACATCAATCAAGGTATTAATAAATACCCAAAAGAAATAATTATCCCAAATACTTTTAATAATCATTGAATACCATTCAAAGCCAATGTCAAATACATAATCGGTAAACTTAAACCCATCCCATATAGTAGGTAAATCTTGAAAATATGGGTAATAATTAATAAAATCTGTATATACATGTCCTCTCAATCCAAAGAAAAAAAGGAACCCAATAATCACTGCCCAACGAACATATTTGGTATTAATATTTTTATTCATGCAATGAAACTCCGAAAACATCAACAAAACCAAATACCCCAAAAAAATAAGGTAAGGAATAGAATATGTATAGCTTATGAGTGGCAAGATTATCTATTTTTAAATATCGTTTTCCAAAGTTTTATTTTATGTTTATTACCCAGCAAAGTAAATATCACAATTCTTGAAAAACAAGTAGTTGTAAAAATAATATTTAATAGAATTCTTGCAAAGAAATAATGTGTTTTTCTATAGTATATTTTACGGCTTTGTAAGATATATTGTATTCTCTTGAGATTGTTGTCTAAAAAACTTTGACCTTCGAGGTGAATAATTTTTGCTTCTGGTATACTCATTATTATATATCCTTTTTTCGTTATTCTATAAGTGAGTTCAGTTTCTTCATAATACATAAAAAAATCTTTATCAAAACTACCTACTTCGTCTAATACCGATTTTCTAACCATCATATCTGCTCCGGTAATGTATCCTACTTTTTGTGGTATGGTGGAATAATTAAAGTAATAATTTTTTCCATACCTTATTTTTGAAATCAATCCTCCAAATAACATATTCAATTCCCATACCATAGAGGGTAAATATTTTTCATAAGAATGTGTTGAATTATTTTCCTTATCGTACAAATTTCCACCCACGACGCCAACAGTTTCATTTGTATCTAAATAATCTGAAAGTATTTTTACAGCATTGTTTACAAGAATAGTATCAGGATTTAAGAAAAGAATATTTTCCCCTTTGGCTATTTTTATTCCTTCATTGTTAGCTCTGCCAAAACCCACATTTTCGTAGCTTTGTATATAAACTATTTTATCTCCAAAATATTTTTTTACTTGTTCTCCATCAGAAGAGCAATTATCTACCACAATCACTTCGTAAGTAATACCTTCCGTTTTTTCAAAAATAGAGTTTATAGCATTTTTGATTAGTTCAAATGAATTATAATTTACAAGAAGTATAGAGCAATTCATCATTTAATTTTTTAGTTTACTAATTTCATAATAATAATATTGGAAGCCATTAAAAATTATAAGAGTAATCTCTTTATATCTCCTAAAAAGCAGAATTCAAATTTGAATTCTGCCATATTTTTTACAAAAATACATTTATATAAAAAAAGGTAAATAAAAAAAATTTGTGTGTTGAAAATTCAAAAAGTGCGTCTTAAAATTGTATATAAAAGAAGATACTCGTTCCACTCTCCGAGTGTATCTTTGTACTCTTTTCAAATCAAAAAACAACATACGTAGTAAAAACAATAGGAGACCTAAAGAGAGTATCCCTTCTTTATTATATGGAAAAATACCCCCACATGATACAGAATTAAATATAAAAGAGCTTTTTATGGTAGAAAATTGGTATTTTTTCATATACAAAAAAGAAATTAGCCATTTAATTACTATTTTTTACACAGCAAATATACTATTTTTTTATTATTTGAGGTTGTTTTTAGGAAATGTAAAATATAATCCTTGCCATGATAGGTTGATATATAAGGCAACTGGGGAAGGCATTATTTTAATCTCTTCTTCAATAATGTGATAGTATCTATTAAAATATAATTGCGAGCGATATACCTTTGCAAGATTAGATAAACAAGAGCAGACGCACCAATAAATATAACAAGAAATGATAAGCTAGTGGTTATTATACATGTATCCATTATCCAATATATTGCCACAATGGCAATACTGCAAATAGTAGCTTTTATCATGTTGATCCATTTCACTCGAATAGGTGTTAGTTTATATACAAAATATAGATTTAGAAACATCTCAAAACTTTGTGCAAAAACAGACCCAATAGAAGCTCCAATTGCCCCTAATCTTGGAATACAAATTAAGTTTAAGATAAAGGAAAAAATAGCAGTAATAATCACCGTAAATAAATATTTTTTTTCATATCCTAAAATAATTAATACATTAGTAACAAAGAAAATATTCATCATGCTAAATATAATGTTTAAAGATAAAATTTGCATAGGAATAATACTACCTACAAATTCATATCCAAAAAACATAGGCACAAATCGTGAACTGCATAAACATAAACCAATGGATGCCGGAATAATAATTAGCATTATAGCATCAAATGCATTTTGCAAAAGGATATTGTTTTGTATATGTTCTTTATTCGCATTATTTGCAGACAAACGAGGAATCAATACGGTATTAATAGCACCAATTACTACAAGAAGTAAAAAAATAATTCTACTTGGAGATGTATACAATCCTACCTGCTCATAAGTAGAAAGGAAGCCAAGCATGAGTACATCCAGGATTAAATAAATACTTACTGAAATATGAGACAGAAAAAATACTCCCATTGATTTGAGATGTTGCTTGATATTCAACTTGCTAAAATATATTTTTAGCCCTTTTTTAGTAGCATAGATAATATTCCATACTTGATTGCCTACTATGGCAAAAGAAGATAATGCAATGTATGCCAGCAAATCGTCTCTTTCTCTCACAAATACAAAAAGCCCTATAAAACTAAGTGTTTTTATCACAGCAGAACGAATGGTGATAAGCCTGAAATTTTCTTGCCCCTGAAAAAACCAATCTATAGAAATAGGTACTAAATAAATACTCATTCCTCCTACGATATAAAGCCATTGATATGCCCTAAATTCGGGTATTAAAAAAGTAGTAGCTATATAGATGATACTTACAACGATTGTAGCTATTAGATTTATCCTAAAAAGTTCTGAAAATAGTTGATTGGTTTTTTCTTTATTCTCTCTACCTATCTTAGCTATTTCTCTCACACCATAATAGCTAATACCAAACATAGCGAAGAATACAAAATAGTTGGCATAAGTATTGATAAAACTTACTATACCTACATTTTCTACACCAAGCACACGAGATATATAAGGTACTGTAACTAAAGGAAAAAGCACATTAAGCGCCTGCAAAGCCACATTGTATGCAAAATTCTTTTTTAGCAACATTTTTCCTTGATTTTTATTTTTGCAAGCAAAAATATCCTTTTCTATCAAATTTTGAATATTTCTTTTTGTCCATGAAGTTTGTTTGTAGGTGTATTACAATTTTCTAATCTCTTGATTTATTTTTAATTAATCTATGAATTTCATCAAATGGGTACTTGTTTTCTTCAATTGGAGAATAAAATAAATTTATATTTTCTAAAAAATCAGAGGTAGAAAGCATAGATAAATCAAATGTCAATAATTTACTAATAGTTTCATCTGTGAACCGTTTTTTGATCACGCGTGCAGGTATTCCACCAACAATTGTATATGGAGGTATGTCTTTGGTAACAATAGATCCAGTGCTAACAATAGACCCTTTTCCTATTGTTACTCCAGATAATATTTTTACTCCATATCCAATCCATACATGATCTTCAACAATAATATTTCCTTTGGATATAGCATCTATTTCAGAGCGTTTAACAAACATTGATTGAAAAGGAAAAGTAGATATATTTTTTGTTTGATGATTTTCATTAAGAAAAAAGATTACCTCATTAGCAATAGAAACAAAATTTCCAATGATAAGTTATTCTTTTGAATAAGGAGAATAACATATCAAATTAATTTCTCCATAAGAATAATTACCAACTGTAATCTGATATATTTTGCAAGATCCTTTTAGACTTGTATAATTGTGCTTATTCTTTTTTCTCCATTTTTTGTTTAAATAATAATTGCGCAAAATTTCTTTTATATTATAAATAAAGTTACTCATATTTTAATTTGGGTATATCCGTGTCTCAATTTTTCTTAGTTCAAAACAATTTCAGAGTTATCTATCAAAATGTAATTGTGTATCATTGTAATATTATATAAATAAAGGCAGAGAAGCAAATAAAAATTATAAGAGTAATCTCTTTATATCTCTCCTAAAAAGCAGAATTCAAATTTGAATTCTACCATATTTTTTCCAAAAATACATTTATATAAAGAAAGGTAAATAAAAGTGCGTCTTAAAATTGTATATAAAAGAAGATACTCGTTATACTCTTCGAGTGTATCTTTGTACTCTTTTCAAATCAAAAAAATATGGCAGAAATTAATCTAAAAGACAAATCAAAAAACAACATACGTAGTAAAAACAATAGGAGCCCTAAAGAGAGTATCCCTTCTTTATTATATGGAAAAATACCCCCACATGATACAGAACTTGAAGAACTTATACTAGGGGCTATTATGTTAGAAAAGGGGGCTTTTGATATGGTATCTGAAATACTGAAACCTGAATGTTTTTATCTTGACAAGCATCAAAAGATTTTTACTGCCATGAGGCACCTTGTGTCTCAATCTCAACCCATAGATATTGTTTCTGTAAAAAACGAACTAGAATCTTTAGGTGATTTAGATATTGTAGGAGGTGCTTATTATATAGCCCAAATCACTAATAATGTATATTCTACAGCTCATTTAGAAATGCATGCTCGTATTTTACTTCAAAAGTTTATTCAACGTGAACTTATAAGTATAGGAAGTACCATTATCAAAGATGCTAGTGAAAATACTACACAAGTATTTAACTTATTAGATAGTGCTGAAGATAGTATTTTTAAAATTACTCAAAACTATTTACGTAGTGATTATCAGGATATAGATAAAGTTTTGGTAGACACCTACAAAAGAATAGAACATTTACGTACCCATCAAGAAGATCTTTCGGGTGTACCTTCGGGATTTTCTCATTTAGATAAAATTACTAATGGATGGCAATCTACCGACTTAATTATTTTAGCAGCTCGCCCCTCTGTTGGGAAAACTGCATTTGCTCTAAATCTTGTACGTAATGCCGCCTTACATCCTAAAAAACCCATACCTGTAGGCATCTTTTCCTTAGAAATGTCTTCCGCACAACTAGTACAAAGACTACTCGCCGCTGAATCAAAAATTTCAAATATAAAAATCTCCCGTGGACAATTACAACCTCATGAAGTTGAGCAACTCAAAAAAAAAGGTATCAATAGACTTACCAATAGTCAAATATTTATTGATGATACCGCCGCACTCAATATTTTTGAATTGCGTGCTAAATGTAGACGAATGGTTAATAAACATAAAGTTGGGTTAATTGTGATTGATTATCTTCAACTTATGAATGCTATTAGTGATAACAAAAATGGGAATAGAGAACAAGAAATAAGCCGTATTTCTAGAGAGTTAAAAGGATTGGCAAAAGATTTAAATGTACCCATTATTGCCCTATCTCAACTAAATCGTTCTGTGGAAGGTAGGAAGGAAAGCAAAGTACCTATGCTTAGTGATTTGAGAGAATCTGGTGCTATAGAGCAAGATGCTGATATGGTATTATTTCTCTATCGTCCAGAACTTTATCAAAATAAAAACGAACAGGGAGAAGACCTTACAGGTATTACAGAACTGCATATTGCTAAACATAGAAATGGTTCTTTAGATATGGTAAACTTTATGTTCAATAAAAATTGTCAACATTTTGAAGAATCAGAAGAAAGTGGCTATAAGGTACAAGCAAAAATAGGGGCTGGAGGATTTGATGCTGTGCCACCATCTCATAAAACACTAGAAATTCATAGTACCATTCCTTCAAAAGCAGTTCCTGAAGATGACGATAATATACCTTTTTAAAAAAATTTCTGTAACTTTGTTTTAATAATTTTTATATTATGCTAAAAAAAATTGTAGTTTTTTCGGTTCTTATTATTATAATAATACAATTTTTTCAAGTACCTCAAAATAAAGGTATTCGAGAAACCAAAGATTTTATTTTTAACTATTTTGTTGCTCCAGATACTATTAAAAATATGCTGAATATTGCTTGTATGGATTGCCATAGCGACAACACCACCTATCCTTGGTATGCTTATGTACAACCTATAGGTTGGTGGCTAAAAAGTCATATCTATAATGGTAAAAAAGAATTAAATTTTTCTGAATTTGGAAAATATTCTATAAAAGAACAAAAACGTAAGTTAGGAGCAATTACAACCTATATTTTTGACAAACAAATGCCACTCCCAAGCTTTCTTATTATTCATAAAAAGGCAAGGTTAAAGGAAGATCAAAGGGAATTAATAATGAATTGGGCAGATAGTTGCATAGAAGGGCTTTACAATAAAAAAGCAATAGATACTACAAAAAATCCTATATACAAGGAGTAATACTCTTATAGTTTTTTTACACCCCACCTCTCTATTATTAATTTTTTTACGATATATTAGAAGATTGCTTTTTCAAAGGGTTTTCTCTTTGTTTTCTATATTCTATACGGTTTTTTAATACTTTTAAACTAAAAAACAAAGCTGCTATTATAGATTCTTCAGAAGCTTTATTTTGACCTGCAATATCAAAAGCTGTACCATGGTCTGGAGAGGTACGTATTACCGGCATATTGGCAGTAAAATTAATCCCTCTATTACAATCTGTAGACTTGAATGGTATAAGTCCTTGATCATGATACATAGCCAAAACAACATCAAATTCCTGAAAATGTCCTTTTGCAAAAAAACTGTCTGCACTATACGGACCAAAAGCATACATACCCTGTTCGTTGGCTTCTTGTATAGCAGGAATAATATGGTCTTTTTCCTCTGTACCTATCAAACCACCATCTCCCACATGAGGATTAAGTGACAAAACAGCAATTTTTGATTTATAAACACCAAAATTTTGAGAAAAAACAGATTCTAATGTTTTGATGGTAGATAAAATTTTCTCTTTAGTTACATATTGACTTACCTCTTTAAGAGATACATGTTCTGTAAGTAATGCCACTTTCATAGCTTCACTACACATCAACATGATAGCATCTTGAGATTGAAAAAAATTTCTAAAAAAGGGGGTGTGCCCTGTATATCGAAAAAAATCACTTTGTACATTATTTTTACTTAGTGGGGCAGTAATTAAAGCATTTATTTTGCCTTCTTTTAAAGCATTAGAAGCTGCCAATAAAGACAGAATGGCATATTTTCCTCCTATTTCATTTTCTATACCTATTTGTACTTCCACTTCTTCTTGCCAAACATTAATAATATTTACAGACTGTGGCTTAAGAGATTCTAAATTAGGGGTTATTTGGTAATTAAATGTTGTGTTTTGTTGTACCTTCTTATAGTAGTTAAAAATTTTATTAGACCCAAAAATGACAGGAGTACAAAATTCTAACACTCTAACATCACTCAACATTCTTATAATAATTTCAGGACCTATTCCATTAATATCCCCACAAGTTATTCCAATAAAAGGTTTTGACATCTAATATTAATTATATTTTAAAAATAAAAACGATTACCTACATTTATCATATATCCATTAGCAAAAAAAGCTGGGGCTCCTTTAATTTTTTCTGCAAAATTAGTCGTTAATATAGCTCCCATTTCAAAGAAAATTCCATATTTCACTTTTGGTCTAATTTCCATACCACACTTCAAATACCCTCCATAACCAAATTTCTTATTAGTCATTTTAACCGTTGAGGAGGATTCTTCTTTATGAATAGTTTGATCTTTTGTATTATTAAAAGTCATCACACCGCCTATCTCAGTATAAATAGAAATCGTTTCATATAATTCAAACGATTTTAAAATACCGAATCTAGTATCAAAATAAGGAATAAGCCCAGAACCACTTTCATTAAAGGTATTAAAAACTATATAATTACCTGCTACTCTCAACTTTACACCACTATTTCTCCAAAGATCAGGAGAGGTAATTTGTAAACCCCCTCCAAACTCATTTAATTGGACTCCAAGTTGTACACCTATACTAAACTTATTTTCAACCGGGCTATAATATGGCTTAAAACCTATCTGTTTTGTGTCCGTAGGAGTTGTCTTTTGCTCTTGAGCAAAAACCCAAAAGCCTATTGCTATATATATTATTACAAATACAAATTTTTTCATATTTTATTCTTAGACATTAGAAAATTCTAATTAAGCAAATTTAATTATTAATTTTGTAAATAATTAAATATTTTTTACCCTTCTCTTTATGCTTTTATGAATGCTAAAAATTTAGAAAAGTTTATTTCTATCTTAGAAAAAAATGATGAACTTATTCGTATTAAACAATTTGTAAGTTGTGATTTAGAAATTACAGAAATAGCCGATCGTTTTAACAAATCTACAACCAACAACAAAGCACTTCTTTTTGAAAATACAGGCACTTCTTTCCCTTTACTTATCAATGCTTTTGGGAGTGAAAAAAGAATGTGTTTGGCTTTAGGCATTAACCAGTTTTCAGATATTGCTGAGGAGATGCAACAATTGTTTAAAAAATTTACTACGCCTAAAAAAAGTTTTTTTGACAAACTACGTTTATTATCCGAATTACAAAAATTCTCCCAATGGATGCCTTCCATCCAAAAAAATAAAGGAGTTTGCCAAGATATCATTATAAAAAATCCTGATTTATCTTTACTTCCTATTCTTAAATGTTGGCCCAAAGATGGAGGCAGATATATTACTTTAGCTATGGTAAATACCCTTGATCCCATTACCCATATTCGCAATGTTGGTATGTATAGAATGCAGGTATTATCTAAAAATGATACTGGTATGCATTGGCAACGACATAAAGTAGGTGCAAAGCATTTTGAGGAATATAAAAAGTTAGGAAAAAGAATGCCTGTAGCCGTTTGTTTAGGAGGCGATCCTATCTATACCTATACCTCTACAGCACCATTACCAGAGCAGGTAGATGAATATATTTTGGCGGGTTTTTTACGAAAGAAAAAAGTTTCTTTAGTGCCTTGCATTACACAACCGGAAATCTATGTACCTGAAGATGTTGATTTTGTGTTGGAAGGGTATGTAGATCACCAAGAACCTTTGGTATGGGAAGGTCCTTTTGGTGACCATACAGGGTTTTATTCTTTAGCTGATTATTATCCCAAGTTTCATATTACTGCTATTACTCATAAAAAGAATGCTATATATCCTGCTACTATTGTGGGTATTCCTCCTCAAGAAGATAAATATTTAGGATTGGCTACAGAACGAATTTTTTTACAACCTCTTCGGTTAGCTATCTGCCCAGAGTTAGAAGATATGCATATGCCTGTAGAAGGTGTTTTCCATAATTTGGTATTAAACAAAATAGAAAAAACATATCCCGGACAGGCGACTAAGGTAATGAATGCCCTTTGGGGAGCTGGGCAAATGATGTTTACTAAAGTTCATATTATTAGTGATGTTAAAGGGGTTGAATTAACCGATTATTTTTCTTTTGCAAAAGAATGCTTTCAACATTTTAATCCTGCAAAAGATTTTCTTATTACTCATGGACCAGCAGATGTGCTTGACCATAGCAGTAGAAAATTGGGATTTGGTGGGAAAATTGGGTTTGATGCTACACAAAAAACAGAAGAAGAAATTTTTCCTGAATACCTCTTTCCAAAGGTTCAAGACATCCATAAAACAACAGTTTTTGAAAATCCACTTATTATAGATGTTAATACCGATTTATTATCAAAAAATATACCTTGCGTACTGGTCTCTGTTCAAAAAAAGAAGGCTATAGATATAGTCGAAATACACAAATGGTTGATGAATAAGAATGAAATGACAGGTATTAAAATGATTGTTTATACAGATGCCAATGTAAATATTCATAACTTATCTGGATTAATGTGGATTGTACTTAATAATATTGATGCGGAAAGAGATATTTTTGTATTTGAAAAAGAGATTCAAAGCAACAAAAAAACAGCTTGTATAGCAATCGATGGCACTATGAAAACAAAAACTATTGACGATTTTGACCGTGATTGGCCAAATATAGTAGTAAGTGATCCAGAAACTATAAACAAAATAGATACTATGTGGAGTTCTTTGGATATTGGAAATTTTGAACCCTCTCCATCTTTAAATTTTAAAAACTATTTTTTAGGTAATGATGCCATTGCTACAAAAAATACATAATATCACAACACTACAATGGGACTAAATGATTTTAAAATTAATACTATTACAGCCAGTAATTTGTATCATGAAAATATTACCCTTGGAAAAATACCTTCAGACCAACCAATAGACCATAAAAAAGATATCGTCATAATCATAAACACAGAAGTGAATAAAGAATATAAGATATGGCTTGACAAAGTATTAGCTTATTGTAAACTAAGTATAGACAATGCCCATCTCTTGACTTTCTCTAAAGAAAAAAATATAGACATGATACTATCTACATTTAATCCCTCACAAATTTGGCTTTTTGGGATTTCCTTCCATGCTTTGGGTATGAAATCTATAAAAACCATACACTTTGAAATAAGTACATATAACGGTTTAACTTGCCTTCCTTTACCAAGAATAGAAACCTTTTTTGATAATCACATTATGAAGGAAAACAAGCGTGCCTTAATGTATTTCTTAAAAAAATTATTTAAAATAGCATAAATCTATAATAAAACTACATCCTTCTTACTATAAAAATCAAGCATTTGCTGAGGCCATACTGATGCCTGTACTTCTCCTACATGCAATTTTCGGAGAAAAAACATACATATTCTTGACTGACCAATACCTCCACCTATAGAAAAGGGTAATTCTTCTTTAAGTATCATTTGGTGAAAAGCATATTTTTTTCTCTCTGTAGCATTGGCTAATTTCAGTTGTTCTTCTAATGCTTTATTATCTACTCTTATTCCCATACTAGAAAGTTCTACACAACCCTCCAGTATTGGATGATATAGCAGAATATCTCCATTAAGTTCCCAATCATCATAGTCGGGACTTCTGTTATCATGTTTAACCCCTGATTGTAGTTTTTTCCCTATTTTCATCAAAAACACTGCTTTCTTTTCTTGAATAATAACCTCCTCTCTTGCTTTGGGAGAAAGTTGGGGGTATTTATCTTCTAATTCTTGTGTAGTAATAAAAAAAATATCTTTTGGAAGTATAGGTATAATATCTGGATATTCGTGTGCCATATATAATTCTGTAAGTAAAAAAGCTTCATAAATATTACATACTTTTTGTTTTAGGAAATTGATATTTCTTTGTTTTTTATCTATTATAATTTCATAATCCCATTGGTCTACATACAAAGAATGTAAGTGATCCAAGTCTTCTTCTTTACGAATGGCGTTCATATCGGTATAAAGCCCTTCGCCTAAAGAAAATTGATATTTATGTAAAGCCATTCTCTTCCATTTGGCAAGAGAATGGACAATTTCCATGCGTCCCTCTATACCATTTACCAAAAAATTAACTGGTTCTTCCAAACCATTAAGATTGTCATTAAGACCCGTATTATTAGCTAAAAACAAAGGGGCTGTTACTCTAGTAAGATTAAGCTTATAAGCCAATGCTTTTTCAAAAAAATCTTTTACCTTTTTTATAGCAATTTCTGTTTCTCTCATAGGTTTACTTTTATACCCTTTCTTGTAGTAAAATGATATCATACAAAGTTTTTTTGTAAAGATAATCATTTTTTAATACCTATTTTTCTAAATAAATAATCCCAAACTTTTGGTTAAAAGGCTTACTATGCTTCATCCAGATATTTATAATTTCCTTACCATAACGAGCATACCACTCAAACATACTATCCATGCGTTCTTGTAGGTTACAATTAGGAAAAATATGAGAAAGTACAGTTTTTAATTCTTCATTGTTATATTCCTTTCTGTATTCTCTCCAAACTTTTTTCTGTAATCTTTGAATACCTTGTATGCTATGATTTTGTAAAAGCGCAATATATTGATTTTGGGTACGGTGTCCTTTTAGTAATTGTTTATACACTTTTTCCAATTGTATAATTTCTTTCTTAAAATTAGGAACTATTTTTTGAGTACTCATATGTTCCTCTATCAAAGTATCATAACTCTTAAAAAAACCAAGTTCATCTTTAGTATACGGCAATAGTATATCTTTTTCTTTTTGGGTAATCATCATAAAAGAATTACGAAGAAAGATAGCAGGATAATGAACACCTGCAGCTTCAAATACTTTCTTAAGTAATAACCAATAAGCCACCTCGCCACTACCTCCTACAAATGCAATATTAGGTAAAATAGTTTCTTGATACAAAGGACGAAGTATTACATTGGGACTTAGCTTTTCAGGATTTTTTTCTAAAATATTATCAATATCTAAAGTATGTTTTTGTTGTTGATGAATATAATAAAAATTATCCTTTTCTTTTATAATCCGTTCTCTAATATTTTTTTCTAAATAAAATAAATTAATATTTCTACCTTGTGTAGGGATAAAATAATTTTCAGCAAAAAAAGGGGTTCTTTGTTGTAAAATTTTTTCTGAAAATTGAGTATGCAGTTCTTTATTGAAAATAGGAGTAAAGCAGCTTTTTAGTACCCTATCATCACCATCTATAACAAGAAGACCTTTATCCGCAAATAAATGATGAAATATATTTGTATTTCCTTGTGCTAAAGTATTGTCTTGGGAATAACTTTTTGTTAAAACATCGATGATTTCTTCCGTAAAAGGTTCTCCCTTTAATAGCATTTTTATCTCTCGAAAAATACTATCCAACCCTTTTGAAGACATTCTACCAACTGCTCCTGTTTGTGAAGTATGAAATTCTATTTTTTGTTGCTTACAATAAACATGTAACAATTCTTCTTTATCAGCATCTTCACTACCTACGTAATATATCGGTACAAAATGATATACAGGAAAGCGTTTTTTCAAATCATTAGCCAGTTGTATAGTATGAATAATTTTGTACATGGTATACAATGGTCCACCCAATAAATTGGGTTGGTGAGCAGTACAAACGGTAAAGGTATTTTCTCTTTCTAAGGAATGCATTTGAAGTAAAGAAACTTCATTATGAATAATTTTTTTGTATTGTTTAAGTAATGTTTCAACTAATATATTTCTATGAAAAGGAAACAACCTTCTTTGTGTAATAGCTTCCTCTATAGCATCAATGTTTATTGCATAATTATAATATGGTTGTAGCTTAAAAGAATGATTTAGATAATCAATTACAAGAGAAGAAAATTTATAGGTTTTTTGATATGGAATAAATGAAACTTGAGTTTTCATAATCTAGAAGATACATATCGAAAGAAAATTTTTAAGTGCCCGAGGCGAGACTTGAACTCGCACAACCGTTTCGGGTTACAGGATTTTAAGTCCTGCGTGTCTACCAATTTCACCACCCGGGCAAATTCGAAAATTACAAAGAGCGGAAGACGAGATTCGAACTCGCGACCCTCACCTTGGCAAGGTGATGCTCTACCAGCTGAGCTACTTCCGCTTCTATCGCTTTCAAAAAAATCTTCACAAAATTATAATCTTTTCTCTAATTTCAAAATGTTTATTTATAAATAGGTGTATATAGTGTACTCTCAGGAATCTGTAGATTAGGTTTTCCTCGATAAGAAAACCTATATAAACCATAAGACATTCCTATTAAAAAAAATACCAATAAAATCCCTGACAAATAGGCTAAGAAATGAGAATAGGTTATCCAGTTTCTTAAACCATCATCATGAGTTGCAGACTTAGAACAACATTTGGACATAATTAATAGAGTTTAATTTTTTTATTATTTTAAATTCTTTATTCCTTAGGAGGAGCTTCACTTGGAATAATAGGAACAACTTTTTCTGTAAGTTCGTTAGCTGTTTTTATTTTTTGCTTTTTGGTATCTACAGAAAAATCCCATACTGCTTTTTGAGCTTCTTGCTTTTTATCCTTTACTTTCTTTATATTTTCAAGGACATCTATATCGTGTTTCTTTTTCCATTCTGAAAATTTTTGAATAGCGACACTACGTTCAAATAACCCTAACTTTACACCACGCAATAAATGTTTAAAATACAATACTCCTTTATAGGATAATATTCCTTTTACTGTTTTTGTAGGTTGAGCACCATTTTCTATCCAACGCAATGCTTTTTGTTCATCAATTTGAATAGTTGCAGGGTTGGTTAATGGATTATATGTTCCTATCTTTTCTATAAATTTCCCGTCTCGTGGAGCTTTTGAATCGGCTATTATAATAGAAAAAAATGGTCTTTTTTTAGCTCCTTGTCTTTGTAATCTAATTTTAACTGGCATCTTAAATAAAGATTTATAATGCAAAAAATATTTTTAACACTGCAAATATAAAGAAAAAAATGAATTCATAGAATTTAATTCTTTAATTCGGTTATATCTCCACTAAAGAAAATGCTCTTTATGTGGTTTTAGATTGTAGTTTTTTCTTTCTGTAGACATAAACCGAAAAAGCAATTATACCTATCCAAATAATCCATAAAGCAATAGATCCTATGGTTACATTTTTTGCTGCAGTATCTAAAATTTTAGGACTAAAAACAAATAAAACTTCTCCCTCGCCTGCTGGTAAAGCCAAACCTCTAAGTACATAATTTGTTTTTATAATAGGGATTTCTTGCCCATTAAAATAAGCTGTCCACCCTTGATTTACATAAAAAATTTCACTAAATACCGCAAACTGAGGGGTAGTAGCACTATATTGATACCATATAGAATCATTACGCATTTGGATAATCTTTATGGAGTCTGTTGTTGGATTATATTGTGGCGTTATAATTTGTGGTTTATACTGCTCATTCACAATAGCTATTTGTGATGAAAAACTATCCAGTGCTTTCATTTCCTGTAAGGCATTGGATACATATTTTATATCTTTCACTAGCCAACATGCTCCTAAATTATCAGGATTTATAGAAATTTTTTCTCTACCATCTTGTCCTGTAAACACAAAATATTTAGTATTCAACATATTATATATACTCCTATTATTTCTTCCTAATTGATAAGAAATTAAATCTTGATAAATACTTAATTTGGCAGGAGAATATCCTCCCGTCATATTATGATAATATGCCATATAAGAATCATTAAAAGGAGAAATAGTCTGCCTTAAATCTGTTACTCTATAGTAAGTAGTATCTTGAAGCAACAAATCATTAATAGGTGTTTTTTGCAATTGTATAGGTAAGGTTTCACTATTGTCTGTAAATGTTTCTTTATTCACAAAATTTAAATCTTCTTTTAATACATCTGCAAAGGCAATAACTCCTATAAAAATAAACGCATAGGTATATTTAATTTTCTTGTAAAGCACTAAAGCCACCAAAGCCACACTAATACCAATCATCCAAAGACATTGCCCAAGATTAAATAAATAAATTTTTTGACGTTCTTTAACTACTGCATTAAAAAAACCCTTAAAAAAAGATTGTCCTTGATCTGCTGTAATATTATTATTTATATAAAATAATGTTTGCTCGTCTTTAGGAGATAAAAAATTTAATCCCACATACATCATTAACAAAAAAATCAATAAGCCTCCTGCTGTATATAATACCTTTTTTATATAGATAGTAGGATTCAAATCTTTTCTTGCAAACTCATTTAAACCTAAAATTGCTAATAAAGGAATTAATAATTGTGGAATTACCATAATCATAGAGGGTGCCCTAAACTTGTTGTAAAAAGGGAGATATTTCCAGATCAGCTCATTGAAACTCCAAAAATACCCACCCCAAGCCAAAAAGATAGAAAGTATAATAACTCCCAAAAGATACCATTTAATTTTATTACGTACAACAACCAGTGCTACTAATGCAAAAAACACTAAAAGAATACCCACATAAGGAGGTCCTACGGTAGACCCTATTCCTCCCCAATAAGGAGAAGTAACACGAGTAATTCCAGTTTGTTGTGCTTCTTGTATATGTTCTTGTACATAATTCATTACAGGACCGTCCTCTTGCCATTGAGTAATATCTCCACCTCCAAAACAATTAGCCATCATCAATACTAAAGGTTCTCCTATACGCATGCTATAGCTCATAGCATAAGCACTATCATGCCCAGTACTAGGAGCAATTTGTTTAATCTGATTATCGGTTATATTAATATCCGGCAAACTACTTCCTCCTCTTGTACTAGCTTTGGAATATTCTGATAATACACTAGTAATGCCAGAATTAACCAGATAGGATAGGGCTAATAATATTACTACAATAAAACCATGTCTAAACAATAGTCCCCATTTTTTTTCTTTAATATCATGAACCACATAATATAAAACAAAGAAAAACAAAACGATAAGCGTATAATATATAATTTGAAGATGGGCAAATTGAAAGGCGGCAATAGTACTTACAGAAAAAAGTAATATCCCCGTAAGATATTTTTTTTTCCATATAAACATACATCCACCCAAAATAAACGGCATTAAAGCAATGGTTGCCATCTTGGTGTAATGTCCTGCATAAGGGCTAATAATTACTATATTATAAGTAGCAAAAGCATAACATAAACCTATTACAATACCCAATATTTTTTTTACCCTAAATGCACAAGCCAAGACATAAAACCCCAAAGCTGCCCAAAAAAACATATTAATAGGATACGGTAACACATAGTCCATGTAGGTTCTAAATGGAGGTATATTAATAGCAGGGTCAATAGTTCCTCCTCCTAATGCAAATTCTGGCAAGCCTGAAAACATATTCGTTTTCCATAGTTTACCTGGATGATAACTATTTTTTGCTCCCGCACCTGTCATTCCAGAAAAAGAAGATTGATCGTGGGTAACAATAGTATCTCCATATAAAGCAGGAGAAAAATAGATTGTTGTAACTACTAAAAATACTAATATACTAACGATATGAATATACCAGGAATTTTTTTCAAACCAATTTTTATGTTTTATCATATAAGATTAAGAAATTTATTTGTTGCAAAAATATATTACTATTTTAAAATACTACTTTTATAAATTAATCCACTCCATTTCAGCAATTTTTTCATCTACCGGTATTTTGTTTCCTATGGCTTTCCAGCCCATCACTTCTACCCAAGTATTCGTATTAGCTTGAATATACAAAGGCATTCCTTTTTTACCCATATTGAGTTGTAAAGTTGGGTATTCTTGTGTTGTGGCTATTTGTACATAATTCCCTTTACCTTCCTTGATAAAAGAAAACTTTGTTTTTATAGTAGAGGTTTCTATTTTAAATCGCTTGATGTAATATTGCTTTTTTTCATTATCCCAGTATATCGTGGTTATCACCTCCTCAGAATCAAATTTTTGAATATGCAATAGCTGGTTTGAATAAAAATATTTATTTAAATCAACCTCTGTAATTTCATAGTTGCCATCTTTATAAATTAATAATAAAAAATCTCCAGTATTAAAATTTCCTAAATATTGACCACGGTTATTGGTATTAAGTCTATTAAAAGTAGCATCAAAATATAGATTTTGTCCTCCAAACTGAGCTTTCCCTTTAGCTATTAATTTTACTGTACGAACAGGATATTTAGTAACCTGATTACCTATAGAAACTCTGTTTTTAATTTCTAAAGATTTAAAATCCAATTCTATCTCTTTGTTTTTAGCACTACAATTAGGACTTAAAGTAAATTTTATTTTCTCAGTTTCTCCTAATGGATTCGAGGTAAAATATAAAACTTTAGACTTTGCCGTTCCTTTGGTCAAAATATATTGCTTATCTCTAGTTACACCACCCACCTGAAAACGTTTCGCCATCGTAGTGCCAGTGGCACCATCCAAATACACCATATTGTAGGTCGTTTTTATATCATTTTTCTTAAATACAGCTATGTGAATAATATTTTTCCCTATAAAAGCCTTATCACTCACTTTGACAACCTTCATAGTGCCTTCTTTCGTAAAAGCTACAATATCATCTACATCAGAGCAATCAAATATATGTTGATCTTTTTTTAATCCTGTACCCAAAAAACCTTCTTCAAAATTAGCATACAACTTTACATTAGCAATAGCAATATTACGCACTTCTAAAGTTTCTATTTCTTGTATTTTTGTCTTTCGTTTTCTGTCTTTTCCGTATTTTATTTTTAGTTTTTCAAACCATTGTATAGCATATTCTACCAAATTGTTAAGGTGGTATTTGGTTTCTTTAATATCTTTTTCTATGGCTTTAATTTGTGCATCTAATTCGTCAATATCTAATTTATAAATTCTACGCACTGGTTTTTCTGTAAGTTTAAGAATATCCTCAGTAGTAATTTCTTTTTTAAGCTTCTTTAAAAAGGGAATAAAGGCATTTTTAATAGCTAATAGCACCACCTCCCAAGAGTTGTGTTTTTTTTCTAATTCTTGATAAATTTTTTCTTCAAAAAATATTTTTTCTAGGCTAGTATAATGCCATTTTTCTTGTAATTCTAACAAATGAATTAAAAGTTCTTTTTGTAATAAAGATTTGGTATTTTCTGTGGAAAAAGTAAGTAGCTCATCCACCCCTATAAAGCAAGGTTTTTTGTCGATAATAACACAAGTATTAGGAGAAATACTTATTTCACAATCCGTAAAAGCATACAAAGCGTCAATCGTTTGATCGGTAGTAATACCTTGAGCTACATCTACTTGTATTTCCACCTCTGCCGCCGTATTATCAGTAATTTTTTTTATTTTAATTTTTCCCTTATCGTTGGCACTTAAAATACTATCTATAAGTTGAGTAGTAGTTACCCCATAAGGTACATTACAGATAGATAATGTTTTTTTGTCTATTTCTCTAATTACACACCTTAACTTAATTTTTCCTCCTCTTTTACCATAATTATATTGAGTAGCATCCATTAAACCACCAGTAATAAAATCTGGTAAGAGTTGAAATTTTTTTCCTTTCAAATATTGAATACTTGCATCACAAAGTTCTATAAAATTATGTGGTAATATTTTTGTACTTAACCCTACAGCAATACCTTCAACACCCTGAGAAAGCACTATGGGAAACTTAGCAGGCAAAGTAACAGGTTCTTTTTTTCTACCATCGTAACTTAGTTGCCATTCTGTAATTTTGGGTTGATAAAGCACCTCCAAAGCAAACTTGCTTAATCTTGCTTCTATATATCTTGCAGCAGCAGCACTATCTCCAGTACATACATCGCCCCAATTACCTTGCGTATCTATCAGTAAGTTTTTCTGGCCCATATTCACCAAAGCATCTCCGATAGAAGCATCTCCATGAGGATGATATTGCATACTTTGACCTATGATATTGGCTACCTTATTATATTTACCATCATCCATTTCTTTCATTGCATGAAGAATTCTACGTTGTACAGGTTTTAACCCATCCTCTATAACAGGTACAGCTCGATCCAAAATAACATAAGAGGCATATTCCAAAAACCAATTTCTATACAGATTTTTTATACCTTTACTGTTTTCTATAGTAGTTTCAAAATTAGACATTGTATATTTGGTTAGAAAAAAATCAGTGCAATATTAAATCTTTTTTAATACAAAAAAATAGTATTTATTCTATAAATATATCCCTATGACAACTAAAGCAATGAAGTTTTCGAACTATGAAAAATCTATTTTTATGGAATAAATAGATTATTTTTGTAAGTTATGGATTATACCATAAACGATAATAATCAATTAAAAGAAAGGCAACAAATAAATGATTCTAATAAAAAAGCTTTTTTTATTAGTTGTTTCCTATGCTTATTGCTTTTTTTAAGCTTCTTGTTTATTAAACGAAAAGAGCCTCCTTTAGTAGAGATTGCTGGAGAACAGGAAATGGAGGTCAATATAGGCAATATAGAGAATGCTTGGGGCAATGACCAAAGTTTAACTCCAAACACCTCCAGTAGCCAAGAAGTGAACGAAGAACATATAACAGAGGCTTCTACTCCTATAGAAGAACATAACTTAGCTACAGACGATAATAGTGATGTAAAAACCTCTTCTTTTTCTCCTAAAAAACTAAACAAGCAAGTCGTAGAACCCAAATCTACAAACCCTACACCTCCCCAAGTTATTAATCAAGAACAAAACTCCTCTCTCCCAGAAAAAGCCCCACCTCTTCCAAAACCTAAAGCAGTAATGAGCGCTCTTGTTAAAGAAAATATAAACAAAGAAGAAAACCAATCGGATTCGTACAATAAAAGAGGCAATCAAGGTACTACTCAAGGTAATGGAGATATGGGCATGCTTCTAGGTTCTGAAGGTGGAATAACTGCTCCTGTAAGCTTTAGTATTGTAAAAGGTTTAAGTAATAGAAATATTGTTTATGTACCACAATATAGTGATGATTTTAATAAAGAAGGGACTGTAAGAGTGCGTGTTTCTTTTAATAATACCGGCAATGCTATTGGGGCATCTTTTTACATGCCCGGCTCGAACACAACAGACAAAATACTAATTAACTTAGCTCTCAAAAGAGCAAAATCTATTAAACTTAATCAAGACCCATCTGCACCCATAGAACAAGAAGCAATTTTTGAATTTCTGTTTAAAATAAAGTAATTTTGTAATGAACTACACTGAAACTTTATCTTTTCTATATGAACAACTACCTGTATTTAGTAGAATAGGACACCCCGCTTATAAAAAAGGTTTAGGTAATATTATAGCGCTATGCGATGCCCTTGATAACCCTCAAAAAAAAATAAAAACCATACACATAGCTGGAACCAATGGGAAAGGATCAACGAGTCATATATTAGCCTCAATATTTCAAAAAGCTGGTTACAAAACAGGGTTGTTAACTTCTCCACATGTAATTGATTTTAGGGAACGTATTCGTAGTAATGGGGGAAAAATAAAAGAGACGTTTATAGTCAATTTTATACAAAAACTACTCCCTCTTATAAAAGAAAAAAAACCTTCCTTTTTTGAGCTTACTACAGCTATGGCTTTTGAATATTTCTATCAAGAAAAAGTTAATTATGCTATCATAGAAACTGGGTTAGGTGGTGAGTTTGATAGTACAAATATTATTGTTCCAAAAATATGTTTAATTACCAATATTGCCTATGATCATCAAGACATACTAGGTAATACCTTACAAGAAATTTCTACAGCTAAAGCGGGAATTATTAAACCCAATATACCTGTATTTATAGGCGATATACCTCATGAAACAAAGTCTATATTTTTAGAAAAAGCTGCCGAAAAAAAAGCTCCTCTCGTCTTCTCAAAAGAAGCATATGAAATAACGCTACAACACTCTTCTTTAAAACAAAATACTTGGCTAATAGAAGAGAAAACACAGCATACCAAAACCTTGCTTTATACTGATTTATTGGGATATTACCAAGCGAATAATATCATTTTAGCAATGTCAGCATCTATGTGGTTTGTAAAAAAAGGGGTTTTAACAAAAAAACATTTGCATGAAGGTATTAAAACGGTAAAGAAAACAATACCTTTTTTCGGGCGATGGGATATACTGTCAGAATCTCCCCTTATCATTGCAGACGTAGCACATAATGAACACGGTATCCAACAGGTTATATCTCAAATCTATAAAATACAACCAGGAAACTTACATATTCTTTACGGCATGACAAAAGAGAAATCTATAGAAAAAATATTTTCTCTACTCCCAAAAAATGCTCATTATTACTTTACACAAATAAAAGGCAATATTCGCTCTAAAGCTTCCGAAGAAATCCAACAAATAGGAAAAAAATATAATTTACAATGTTGTTCTTTTCTGACTATTTCTGAAGCCTTACAAGCGGTTAAAAAAAAGCTCCAAACAAAGGATACTCTTCTCATCACGGGAAGTATCTTTTTGGTAGGAGAAGTATATCAACAAATAGGAAAAATATTTACACAAATAAAAAATATATTTTATGAATAAGAAAATAAACACATATCAAAAATGGGATAATATTATTTACGAACTCATTGCGAGTATTTTATTAGGAATTGCCATTGGTTATTTTATAGATAAAAAAATATATGGCAAGCTACATTTATATATAGCTATCATACCAGCCTTTTTTATTATTTCTGTATTTGTTCGTTTATACATTCAAGTAAAAAAAGTAAACCAAAACAACAATACTCCGTAATGAAAAAAGTACTCCTATATATTGGTATTATTAGTATACTCATTGGCATTACCTCATTATTTCAATTTTGCGGGTATCATCTACAAAAAAAAGATTTTATTTTTATGATTCTAATAGGATTTTTAAGTATGGTATTTTTGTTTTTAAAAATCATAGTACTAAAGAAAGAAAACACTTTCTTAAATATTTTTTTTATGTACATTGCCTTTTTCCTTAAAATTAGTTGTTTTCTTCTTTTATATGTGGTTTTTTATCTTAAAACAGAAAAAGTTTTTTTAGGGTTTTTCATACTTTTTTCACATTATTTAGTATATAATATTGTAGAAATTATTTTATTAAAAAAAATAAAAATATAGCTTTCTCTATTGTGGCAAATAAAAAAGTAGATTGGTCTTCCTTACAACAATTTATACCTCCTAATACTTTTTCATTTATCAACAATTTGTTGAATGAACATTCTATTAAAATAGTAATTACAAAACCTCGTAAACATATACTTGGTTATTATAAACCTCCTTGCTCAAATAATACCGAACACACTATTACTGTAAATGGAAATCTTTCTCGATATGCTTTTTTTATTATCTTGATACATGAAATTGCTCATCTTAAAACTTTTGTATTATACAAAAACACAGTGGCAGGGCATGGCATAGAATGGAAAAAAACTTATGCCGACTTGCTGAAACAAACGCTACTTCTAAATTGTTATCCCACTGATTTGGAAAATATAATAAGAAAAAAATCCTCACAATTTTCTTCATTACGTTCCTGTACAGATAATGATATTTTGAGAATACTCAAAAAATATGAATCTCAGCATAAAGATAGCAGCATATATACTATAGAAAATATAGGAATAGGAAGTAACTTTTTATATAAAGAAAAAATATTTTATATTAAAGAAAAACGCCGTACCCGATTTTTGTGTATAGACAAAAAAACACATCAACAATATCTATTTCATGGTTTAGTAGATGTACAAAAAGCTATAGAATAAATAATAATAGTTTACCACTTATCAAGAAAAAAGTTTCTTAACCAAGTTCGTAAAGAGTTTCTATTTTTCTAATTTTATCTAACAATAAATACCAAAATCAATAGTTTACATTACTTTTGCAGGCATATAAAAATTCTTTATATTTAAAGAAAATGATTATATAAAAATACTACTATGTTGACCTCCAATGAAATTAGAAATGCTTTTTTTAAATTTTTTGAAAGCAAACAACATCTTATCATTCCTTCTGCCCCTATTGTGGTCAAGAATGACCCTACTTTGTTTTTTACCAACTCTGGAATGGCTCCACTAAAAGATTATTTTTTAGGATATAAAACTCCCAATAGTTCTAGAATTGCAGATACACAAAAATGTTTGCGTGTAAGTGGAAAACATAATGACCTTGAGGAAGTGGGTGTAGATACATATCATCATACTATGTTTGAAATGTTGGGAAATTGGAGTTTTGGGGATTATTTTAAAAAAGAAGCCATTGCGTGGGCGTGGGAACTTTTAACAGAGATATACAAAATTCCTAAAAATAGATTATATGCTACTTATTTCGAAGGTGATGATAAAGAGGATTTAGAAGAAGATTTAGAAGCCAAAGAGTATTGGAGTTTGTTTTTGCCTAAAGATAGAATTTTGAAAGGAAATAAAAAAAATAATTTTTGGGAAATGGGAGATATGGGTCCTTGTGGTCCTTGTAGTGAAATTCATATAGATTGTAGAACTGATGAAGAAATAAAAAAAATAGATTGTAAAAATTTAGTAAATACCGATCACCCAGAGGTAATAGAGATTTGGAATCTTGTTTTTATGCAATTTCAACGACTAAAAAACGGACAACTTCAACCACTCATTCAAAAGCACGTAGATACAGGAATGGGTTTTGAAAGATTGGTACGCGTATTACAACAAAAAAAATCAAACTATGATACTGATATTTTTTTAGGTATAATCCAACAAATAGAAAAACTTACCTCTGAAAAATATACAGGCACAAAAAGCAAAAAAGATATTAGTTTTCGAGTGTTGTCAGATCACCTTAGAGCTATTTCTTTTTCCATTGCTGATGGGCAACTACCCTCCAATACAGGTGCTGGGTATGTAATTCGTCGTATCTTACGTAGAGCTGTTAGGTATTATTATTCCTATTTGCATGTTAAGCAACCCTTGCTCACTAAACTAGTAGAAAAACTAGCTCAAGAAATGGCACTTTTTACAGAAATAAAAACACAACAGCATTTCATAGAACAAGTTATTAAAGAAGAAGAAGAAGCTTTTTTACATACTTTAGAAAAAGGGCTTAAGCGTATCGAAGAAATTACAATTATAAACCATTGTTTAGAAGGATCAGAGGCTTTTGAACTCTATGATACATACGGATTCCCTTTAGATTTAATATCTCTAATTGCAGAGGAAAAAGGTTGGAAAATAGATGAAGAAGGTTTTGAAAAGGAGATGCAAAAACAAAAAAATCGTAGCCGTAATGCTAGCAACATAGATATAGAAGATTGGGTTGTTTGTAACCTCAAAAAATCTTCTTTTATAGGGTATACAAAAAACATCTCAGATACAACAATTACACGTTATAGAAAAGTAAACGATAAAAATAAATCTTACTATCAGGTGGTTTTAGAAAAAACACCTTTTTATGCAGAAAGTGGAGGACAAGTAGGAGATACCGGGTTGTTACTTATAAATCAAAAAGAAATACCTGTATTTAATACTAAAAAAGAAAATGATTTATTTCTCCATTTTGTTGACTCTATCCCTGAAAGCAACAATGTCATAATCGCAAAAATTAATGAAAATAGAAGAAAAAATATAGCCCTACACCACTCTGCTACTCACTTAATGCATGCGGCATTAAAAAAAGTTTTGGGTACTCATGTGGCACAAAAAGGGAGTTTTATAAATGACCAAAAATTACGATTTGATTTTTCTCATTTTTCAGCTATGACTACAGAACAAATTGAAGAGGTAGAAAAAATAGTTAATCAAAAAATTAGAGAAAATATTATAACCGAAATAGAAGAAATACCTAAAGAAGAAGCCTTAAAGAAGAATATAACGGCACTTTTTGGTGAAAAATATGGCAATATAGTACGAGTTGTTACTATGGGTAAAGATTTTTCTATAGAACTTTGTGGAGGTACGCACGTAAAGGCTACTGGCGATATAGGTTTTTTTAAAATCATACATGAAACTAACGTAGCTGCAGGAGTACGTCGGATAGAAGCTGTTGCCGGCGAAGTTGCAGAAAAATATATTTTACAAGAAGAACATCTTTTTCAGAGTATAAAAAAACAATTAAAAAATACTAAGGATATTCTAAAATCTATACAACATTTGCAAAATGAAAATATTCAACAAAAAAAAGATATAGAGTTTTATCAATCTCAGATAATAGAAACAGAAGTAGAAAAACTTTCAAAACAAGCTACTGTTATAAAAGAGGTTACATTTGTTGGGGAAATAGTAAAAACTTCTTCTATAGATTTATTAAAAAAAATAGCTTTATCGCTAAGTAAAAATCAAATAATCTGTGTGTTGTGTAGCATCATTGACCAAAAAGCACAGGTAGTAATAAGTGCTAATGAGGAAATTTGTAAAAGAAAAAATTTAAATTTTTCCACCCTCTTAAAAACAGATATTTTGCCTTTAATAGATGGCGTAGGAGGAGGAAAACCCAACTTTGTAAGTGCTATAGGAAAAAATGAGCAAGTACTAGACAATGTCATTATACTAATTCAAAATTATCTTAAATAATGCAAACTCATAGTATCAATATACTTCCTCAAATTTATGATTTAAAACATGATGTAGTTATTGTTGCTAATGGACAATTTCCCAAAAATCCATTTCTGCAAAACCTCATAAAACAGGCTAAAAAAATTATTGTTTGTGATGGGGCTTTACACCATTTACAGAAAAAAAATATAGAACCTGATTTTATTATTGGTGATTGTGATTCTATTAGGAATAATTTACAAAAAAAATATCATCACAAAATTATACATCTTGCAGAACAAGACTCTAATGACCTTAATAAAGCCCTGTGTTTGGCAAAAGAAAAAAATTTAAACCATATTCTTATTCTTGGTGCTACGGGTTTAAGAGAAGATCATACCTTAGGAAATATCAGTATTTTAGCAAAAAGTTTTCCAGTCTTTCAACAAATTGCCATGGTTTCTGATTATGGAATCTTTACAGCACACAACAATAATATAACGTTGCCTACTATTCCCTATCAACAAATTTCTTTTTTTACTTTTAGTTCAAAAACCTCTCTTAGTTGCCTAGAATTAAAATGGGTATTAAAAAATTTTACAACAAAATTTTGGCATGAAGTGACCCTTAATGAAGCACTTGGAAATGAGATAAATATTCATATTACTAACGGTATTGTAGTTGTCTTTCGTGCTTTTGAAATAAACTTTTAGCTATCCATTTTTAAATACTTTTCTAATAGTTCTCGGATTAACAAAAACATTTTATGGGTATATAGAGGAAGTTCTTTGATTGGTATCCATTTTACTTGTTCAATACCTTCTTCTTTTTGTGGTTTTAGAATCTCTGTATGTAAAGATTGAAATACATACCAATATGTTTTCTTTAAAATACAAATATTATCTATAAAATATAAATGATGAGTAATCTCTATGTCTTTTATATAAGCAAGCCTGGTTACATGGGTTTCTTCCTGTATTTCTCTAATTGCATTTTCTATACACCCTTCATTAGGTTCTTGTTTACCTTTGGGTAAATCCCAATGATTATTTCTATAAATTAATAATAATTCTTTTTTATGATTATAAACCAAACCACCTGCTGCGGTTATGGGTTTAGTATGCTTGTAAATAGTGTTTAAAAACTCTTGTTCATTCTTCCAGTATAAAACAGGCTGTATTGTTAGTTTTTGATGTTTAATTTGGTGTAAAATATCTAACAACAATTTGGTAGAAGAGATTTTTGACTCATCAAAATGATTAATGATTTTTCTACTCTCAAAATAAATGACAAACATATTACAAAAATACTTGTTGTAAAGAATTAAAAAAAATATTAATTTTCCATTTACTATTACTAAGTTTGCATTAAAATCAAAAAAATATTAATTTTCCTATAAAAAATTTCATTAATGAAAAATATTATTTTATTTGGACCTCCAGGAAGTGGTAAAGGGACTCAGGCAGAAAGATTAATCGAAAATTTTCATTTAACACATATTTCTACAGGAGTAATATTAAGAGAAGAACTTCAACAAAAGACACCTTTAGCGCAAGAAGCAAAATCCTTTATAGAACAAGGGAAATTGGTCCCCGACCAGATAGTAATAAACATGGTAAAAAATATTATCTGTAACAAAAAAAACACCTCTGGTTTCTTATATGATGGCTTTCCTCGTACATACAAGCAAGCTGAAGAATTAGAAACGATGTTGAAGGAATTAAAGTTAAAAATTGATAAAGTTTTTTTTATAGAAGTAGAAGAAGAAGCCTTGATAAAACGAATTTTACTTCGGGGTGCTTCAAGTGGTCGACCGGATGATGCTGATGAATCTATCATACGTGCTAGAATGATAGAGTATAAACTTAAAACAGACCCTATACAATCTTTTTACAAAAAGTCTGACAATATTTTTAATATAGATGGTTCAAAATCTATTGAAGATGTCTATGAATCTATTGCCTCAAAGATGTAGTATAGATAATTAATTTCTTGTTATCTTTGTATTTTATTTGATGTCCTGTGAATGATATATATTTTTTTGTAAAAAAACATGGTGTTATCTTATGGTTTCTCTTCTTACAGATAATCAATATTATTCTTTTTGTTAACTATAATAGATTTCCAAGTATTGTATTTGGAGAATGGATTTTCTATAGTAATTTAAAGATGCAGTGTATGACAAACAATATTTCAGATTATCTATATCTTAAAAAAATCAACCAAAACTTGATAGAAGAAAACACCCACTTGAGAAATCAACTTACATACAATTATATAACCTATCAAAAAAATAACGATACCAACATTGTATTTTTACAACAATATAAATGGATTAAAGCTGAGGCTATTGATTTTATAAAAAAACAAGAGAACCTATTTCTTATTATCCGATCCGGAAAAGAAGAAGGTATAGAGGAAAATATGGCTCTTGTTTCTTCTCTTGGGGTTGCGGGTAATATTATTAAAGTATATAATAATTACTCCGTTGCAACTACCTTATTTAATGAAAAAACAAAAGTTATAGGTACAGTTTCCTCAAATAATACTTTTTGTGCATTAGAATGGACACCCATAGAGCCAACTCTCTTAATTTGCAAAAATTTCCCTCATAATACTAATACTAAAGTTAAAGATACTATTATTACTAGTAATTATTCAGTCAAATATCCACCAAACTTACCTATTGGTATTATTGAAGAAATCATTGAAAATAAACAAACAAGAGAACTAACATTAAAAGTAAAACCCTTTGTAGATTATAATGTTTTATCTCAGGTATATGTTATAAAAAACAAAGATCACGACATATTAAAAACTATTAAATCTGATGTTTCTGCAGAATGAATATCTTAAGTAGTTATATCACACGCCTTTTAGGCTATTTTTTATTGTTGCTATTTATCCAGTTCGTGGTATTAGAAAAGGTCAATATATTTTATGGATATATTGTACCTTCTATTTATTTTTATATACTACTTTGGATCCCACTTTCTGTATCTATGATATGGCTTTTAATAATAGCTTTTATTTTAGGAAGTATGATGGATATTTTACACTTGTCTACTGGTATTTATTCCTTTGCATGCGTCAATGTGGCTTTTTTTAAAACTTCTATATATAAAAATTTGAATGTCTTCCAAGATAGATATTCTATTACAAAAATAAGTATTTCAAATTTAGGTGTTCCTAAATATTTGTTATATTTATTAATAATGACAAGTATTTATTTTTTAAGTACTACCATATTAGAATGGTTTTCTTTAGATATTTTTGAATATTATTTTATAATAAAATGGGTATCTGACATCATTACATCTATTTCTCTTATTATCCTCATAGATTTTATTACTCTCCGTTTTAGAAAGAATGCTTATTTTTAAAATTATATGATAGAAAACTCTCCAAAAACTTTATTTATTAAGGCTGTTATATTAATTGCTTTTTCTATTATCATAATACAATTAATCTATATTCAACTGCTAAAAAATGATTATACCAAACAAGCTACACAAAATGTTCTTTTTGAAAAACGATTGTATGTAGAAAGGGGGATTATATACGATAGAAACCATAAAATTATTGTACACACAAAACTTTATTATGACTTATTAATTTTACCTAGCGATGTTATCCCTTTTGATACAATATTACTTTGTAAAATTTTAAATATTACACAAGAAGAGGTAGAAAAAAAAATTAATGATGCTATTTTAAAAAATGGACGAAATCGTACCTCTGTATTTGTCAGCTCTTTAGACCAATCCACCTATGCCAAAATCTTTGAAAATCTTCCTATTTTTCAAGGATTTGACATAGCCGAACATCCTATTAGAATATACCCTGATTCTGTAGGTGGACACTTTTTGGGCTATATAAGTGAAGTGTCTCAAGAAATAATTAAAAAGAAAAGTTTTTACTCCTATGGTGATTATGTGGGTATGGCCGGTTTAGAAAAAGAATATGATTCTGTTTTAAGAGGGAAGAATGGTATAGAATATTGGATAAAAAATAACCATAACAAATTGATTGGAAGATATGACAACGGTAGTCATGATAAAAAATCAAGTCATGGTCAAGACTTACACACTACTATAGACATAGAATTACAAAAAATAGCAGAGCAACTTTTGACAAATAAAGTAGGGGCAATTGTAGCTATAGAACCCTCCTCAGGAGAAATTTTAGCCCTTGCCAGTGGAACTACCTATGATCCTAATTTGTTGTCTGAAACAAATAGACCAACCTCAAGAGCTTTATTAGAAGACCCCTCTTCTCCTTTGCTAAACAGAGCTATTAGTGGAACTTACTCTCCAGGTTCTACATACAAACCTATAGGAGGGCTTATTGCTCTGAATGAAAATATTATTAGTCCTTCTTTTTCTATGGTTTGTAAAGGTGCCTATTTAACTTGTATTTCTCCCGTAAAATGTGGGCATAGCAATATAGAACACTCCTCAAACCTTACAAATGCGATTGCCTATTCTTGTAACTCTTATTTTACTCAGATTTTTAGAATGTTTATCGATCATTTCCCCAACCCCAAACAAGGAATTGTGCAATGGTACAATTATATGACTCTTTTGGGATTCGGTCAAAAACTGGGTATTGACCTGCCCAATGAGCGTAAAGGATATATCCCTGATACCATATTTTATAACCATGCATACCCTAATAGGAAATGGAATTCTTGTACTATTAAACCTTTAGGTATAGGACAAGGAGAGATAAGCATGACTCCATTACAACTTTCTAATGCCATGTGTATTATTGCCAACAGAGGATATTATGCACAACCTCATTTAGTAAAAGCTATTGATAAAATGCCTATTAAACGAAATCAAAAAAATGCCATTCATATCAATAATGAAGCTTATGATGCTATTATAAATGGAATGGAAAATGTAGTAAATTTTGGAACGGGCGCAAAAGCCTCTGTTTCAGAGGTTGCTATTTGCGGAAAAACAGGTACGGTACAAAACTATCGTAAATATAATGGCAAAAGAAGACGTTTTAAAAATACAGGTATTTTTGTAGGATTTGCTCCGAAAGAAAATCCTAAAATTGCTTTTGCTATTGTTATAGAAAATTCTGGTTTTGGGGCCACTTATGCGGTTCCTATGGCTTCCCTTATTGTAGAAAAATACTTGAAAAGAAAACTTTCTGAAAAAAATCAGAAGCTCCTAAAAGAACTTTCTAAAGAAAATACTATTTATCATTATTTACACCCTATAGATTAATGCAAGAAAATATAATAAATCAGAAAAAAGGATATAATTGGACGGTCTTACTATTGATGCTTATTATGATGAGTATAGGGTTAGTACTGTTATATGCTATAGAGTATAATCCAAAAATTACTTTTTGGAATGCTTTTTTTTCTCTACATACTCTAATAGGAAAACAAGCCTTTTGGATAGGAATTTCATTAATTTTATTTATCCTTATACAAATTATTGATGTACGAGTATTTACTTATTTTGCTTTTTATTTTTATATTTTTGGAATATTTATCCTTATACTTACCTTATTCATATCTTCAGATATACGTGGTAGTGGTTCTTTTATAAGTTTAGGACCTATCACTATACAACCTGCCGAATTATTTAAAACTTTTGCAATTATAGGATTAGCCAAGTTTTTAAGTAATTATAACCTTAACAACGGCATTAACCGAATAAAATCTTGGTTTATTATACTCCTTCCTTTTTTTATTGTTTTAGGGCAAAGTGAACTCGGGCAAGCATTAGTTTACATGTCATTAATTATTCCTTTATACCGAGAAGGTTTTACTGTATGGATTTTTGGATTCATCTTTTTAATATTATTACTTTTTATACTCACCATTTATATACATCCTACTATTTATATAATTGGAGCTGTGTCTATAGGCATGCTTTTTTTTGTCTTTTTATACAGAAAAAGAAAAAAGAAAAAGTTATATTCTTTAATTTGGGTAATTGGTTGTTTATTATTTGTAATTTCGTTACAACAAATAGTATTTCCTTTTACAGTGAATAATGTACTAAAAAGCTATCATATAAAAAGAATTTATGCTACATGTGGTCCAGATTCTCTACAATCTCACCATACCTATTGGATGAATACAAAAACATTAGAGGCAACAAAAAATGCCAAAAAAATTAATTACAACGTAACCCAATCAAAAATTGCCATTGGTTCAGGCGAACTTACAGGACAAGAATATTTACATGGTATGCAAACATTATTAAAATTTGTACCTGAACAAAAAAATGATTTTATTTTTTCTTCTTTAGGAGAAAATTTTGGTTTCATTGGTTGTTTTGTTTATATTCTGTTTGTCATTACTTTATTAATGCAAATTATAAATATTGCGGAAAACCAGCGAAGTCAACTTTCAAGAGCTTATGCTTATGGCGTATTTGCCATTTTGTTTTTCCATATAGTTATTAATATTAGTGTGGCTATTGGGTTGTTCCCTGTCGTGGGTATCACTTTGCCTTGGATAAGTTATGGAGGTACTTCCGTACTATCGTTTACCATCATGATAGCTATTTTACTAAAATTAGATATGTATAAAAAAGCAGCTGTCAAATAATGCAAATAATTCCTTTAAACGAAGGTATTTTTTCTATCAATAAAGAAAAACAAATACATCTTGCACAGCAAGATAATAATAAAAATTATCTTTGCCCTCAGGGTCATATCTTAATAGCAATACGACCATTCTTAATCAAAACAAAACACTCGTGCATACTTTTAGATACTGGAATAGGTACTATCAATTCTATGACAGAAAAATATACGATTATAGAAGAACTAGAAAAACATAATCTTACTGCTAACCATATAGATATTGTATTATTATCACACCTTCATAAAGATCATATAGGAAGTATTTTTTTACCTAATACTAATACACTCACATACCCTAATGCTATCTATTATATCAATGAAAAAGAATATCTTTGGGCAAGCAAAAAATATACTTATTTTAAAGAGTTTTCTAATTACAAAAACTTCCTTTCTTCATATCAAGTTTGTTGGTTAAATCAAGATAGAGGTATATTGAAAAATAATATTGAATATAAAGTTACAGGTGGACACACCCCTTACCATCAAGTATTTTGGATAAGAGAAGAACAACAAACTATTTTTTTTGGTGGAGATGTATCTCCTCAATATAAACAACTAATATCTAAAATTAATGCACGATACGATTATGCCCCAGAAATTAGTAAAAACTATAGAGAGCTGTGGGCAATAGAAGGTAAGCAACAACATTGGGAGTTTCTTTTTTACCACGATATTCAATATTCAAAAGCTATATTGTATTAATAGGTTAAATATCTGGTTTATAAAACACAAAATGTACAATATAGAGAAAATAGGAAAATTTTATTGAAATATAATTAAATTTGCATAAAATTAGGTAAATGACAAGCCAAAAAATTAATGAAATTATAAAGAAAAATACCTCTTTATTATTACAAAATGAAGGTGCTTTTTCTGAAAACATATTACCTTCTATACCTTGTATTATAAAAATAATAGATTTATGTAAGTCTGTTCTTTTTCCTTCATTTTTGTACAAAAAAAATTCCTATCACAATACACAAGAATATCAAATCCACATACATCTTGAAAAAATTTATAACCTATTGATAAATCAATTACACTGTGGTTTTTGTTTTATGCATAAAAATATATTTACGAAAGAACAAGCTGAAAAAATAGCCCTTAGTTTTATAGATCTTCTTCCTGAAATTAAAAGACAATTAACTACAGATGCTCAAGCTATTAAAAAAATTGATCCTGCAGCAAATTCTATAGAAGAAATTATTTTTTGCTATCCCTCTATTATTGCCCTTACTCACCATAGAATTTCCCACCAACTTTTTAAAATGGACATCCCTATAATTCCTCGTATTATTACAGAAATGGCACATAGCAATACCGGTATAGATATCCATCCTGCAGCACAAATAGGAGATTTTTTTAGCATAGATCATGGTACAGGAGTAGTTATTGGAGCAACATGCATTATCGGTCATCATGTTAGTATTTACCAAGGGGTTACTTTAGGAGCAAAAAGTTTTGTTTTTGATGATTGTGGTTTACCACTCAATACTCCTCGACATCCTATTATTGAAGACCATGTTACTATTTATTCCAATGCCTCTATCTTGGGACGTATCACAATAGGTCATCACAGTGTTATCGGAAGTAATGTTCGCCTTACGGAAAGCATTTCCCCAAATTCTAAAATTACTCAATCACAACCAATAAAAATTTATGAATCTTAAGAAAAATCTAAATGAACTAGTTGGAAAAACTCCTTTAGTAGAAATTAGAAACTATGCAAAATACATGAATACAAAAAGTAATATTTTTGTAAAATTAGAATCTTTCAATCCTTGTAGAAGTGTTAAAGAACGTATTGCTTTAGCTATGGTAGAAGATGCTTTGAAAAAAGGAATTTTGAAAGAAAAAGGCACTATTATAGAACCTACAAGTGGAAACACAGGAATAGGTTTATCTATGGTAGGGGCTGCTAAAAATTTACGTGTTATGCTAACTATGCCGGAAACTATGAGTATAGAACGTAGGTCTTTAATGAGTTTATTAGGGGCAGAACTATTCCTTACTCCTGGAAATTTAGGAATGAAAGGTGCTATAGAAAAAGCAAATCAATTAAAAGAAGAAATTATTGGATCGGTGGTATTAGGTCAATTTGAAAATAATGCTAATCCTTTAATACATTATCATACTACTGGGGTAGAAATTTGGGAAGATACTAATGGAAAAACAGATATTTTTATAGCTGGAGTAGGTACAGGAGGTACTATAAGTGGAGTAGGAAAAAAGTTGAAAGAAAATAATCCTAATATACAAATAGTAGCAGTAGAGCCGGTAGAATCTCCTGTATTGTCAGGAGGAATACATTCTCCTCATAAAATACAAGGTATAGGTGCTGGGTTTGTTCCAAAAAACTTTCATAAGGATGTAGTGGATACCATTATGCAAGTAAATACTGAAGAATCTATAAATACAACTAAACTCTTGGCAAAGCAAGAAGGTATTTTATCAGGTATTTCTTCCGGTGCGGCACTAACCATAGCTACCAAGTTGGCACAAATGCAAAATAATGCTGGCAAAAATATTGTAGTTATACTCCCTGATACAGGAGAAAGGTATTTATCAATGTTATAATATCTTTGGTATTTTTACCAACCTAAGATATATGCAAACATCAATGGGGCAATAATTGTAGCATCACTTTCTATAATAAACTTTGGGGTATGAATATCTAATTTTCCCCATGTGATTTTTTCATTGGGTACAGCACCAGAATACGAACCATAGGAGGTGGTGCTATCAGTAATCTGACAAAAGTATGCCCAAAAAGGAACACCATGCCATTGTAAATCTTGATACATCATAGGCACTACACAGATAGGGAAATCTCCTGCAATACCGCCTCCTATCTGAAAAAAACCAACCCCTTTTCCTTCCGAATTTTTCTTGTACCAATCAGCAAGAAATACCATATATTCTATACCGCTTTTTGTAGTAGAGGCTTTTAGCTCATTTTTTATCACATAAGAACTAAAAATATTACCCATAGTACTATCCTCCCAACCAGGTACTATGATAGGAATATTCTTTTCTGCAGCAGCTAACATCCAACTATTTTTTGGGTCGGCTTCATAGTCTTTTTCCATTACCTTGCTTAGCAACAATTGGTACATATATTCATAAGGAAAATAACGTTCTTTTTTTTCTTCAGCATTTTTCCAAAGTTTTACTATATGATGTTGTATTTTTCTAAATGCCTCTTCTTCGGGTATGCAGGTGTCTGTTACCCGATTAAACCCTTGTTCCAAAAGTTTAAACTCTTGTTCAGGAGTTAAATCTCTATAATAAGGTATGCGTTTATAATGATTATGGGCTACTAAGTTCATAATATCTTCTTCAAGATTAGCCCCAGTACAAGTAATAATTTGTACTTTATCTTGGCGTATCATCTCTGCTAAGGAAATACCTAATTCTGCCGTACTCATAGCACCTGCCAAGGTTATCATCATTTTTCCACCTCTCTGGAGGTGTTTCACATAAGCCTTAGAAGCATCTACTAGAGTAGCGGCATTGAAATGACGATAATGGCGTGTAATAAATTTTGATATTTCTCCATTCATATATTAAAAAAATTATAGCAAAGATACAAATTTTATAAAGAGAACTATGTTTAATTTAGTTTAAAAAATAGAGAAAGTATCTTCTATTATAGAATTTCTTGTATTTTTGTAAGGTGAATTTTTCAGAACTAGTAGGACAAAAAAAAACAACTCATCATTTTATAGAAATGATACAAGAGAACCGTTTGAGCCATGCTGTTTTATTAAAAGGACATGAAGGCAATGGCTCGCTTGCTTTAGCTTTAAGTGTAGCACAATATTTGATGTGTGAAGAGCGAATTAAAAATACTCAACAACAAGATTCTTGTGGAAAATGCCCTAGTTGTATAAAAGCTCAACAATATATTCATCCAGACATTCATTTTTCGTACCCCATTATTAGCGAAAAAAATAAAATAAAAAGTATAGATTTTATTACACAATGGCGACATTTTTTAAATCATAAAATATATGGAAATATTTTCGATTGGTTTTTTTTTTTAAACCCAGAAAACAAACAAGGTAATATTTCTGCTGATGAATGCAATCAAATTATACATGATCTTTCCCTAAAAGGGTATGAATCTCCTTATAAAATTATGTTGTTATGGATGCCAGAATATCTTGGAAAAGAAGGTAATAAATTACTTAAATTGATAGAAGAACCACCTTTGGGTACTTATTTATTTCTTATTACTGAAAATGCAAAAGATATTATTCCCACTATTGCCAGTCGTTGTTGCCCTATCCATATCCCTCTTGCCACAGATGAAAATATTACTCAATATCTTGTAAGAAAAGGAAATATTCCACAAACAGAAATACCTCAACTTGTGTCTACCTCGAAAGGAAATTTGAGAAAAATATTTTATTATGAAGAAATTACCTCTATGCAAAAAATTTATTTTTCTCACATAGACAAAATATTAAATGTGACATTTTCTTTAGGACCCATAGCTCATTCAAATTGTATAGAAGAAATTAATACTTTGGGCAGAGAAAAACAAAAATATTTACTTTTTTGTTTTTTATCGTTGATAGAAAAAATGATTACACTAAAAGTGTTTCAAACTAACCAAAAAATACAAAATAAGAATCAAGAATTTTCACTTATTAACAAAATGCTTTCTTTTACTAGTATTTCTGTGTGGATTAATATGGTACCTTTATTGGAAAAAAATATTTACTATATAGAAAGAAATGCCAACAGCAAAACATTATTTCATGCGTTGCTTATTCGGCTTTATTATGCAGTAAAAAAACAAACTTTAGTACATAATTTATAAAATAGCTCTTATTCTTTTTTATTTACTATAGAAAATCATTTTTACATCGAATAAACCCACGAATTCCTCATACCATTGTGCGTCTATTTTTTATTATTGCGCGTTTACAGCTATAATTTTAGTACAATACCAAACAAAAATATTACAGATAATATTAATTTTTTCATAAATACAGTTTTTTACTGGTTAAGGTATATTTATTAAATCATTTTTTTATAGTAATTAAGTATTTCTTAAATGACCTATAAAAAATACAAAGGCAACAAAAAATTTTACAAATGAAAATATTTTTTAACTAATTTTGCAATCTGAAAAAATGGATTATACACATAGTAGATATTGACCAAAAACAGACTTTTTCGTTTTACCATTATCTAAACCTCCTTTAATTTATGAGTGATTCAAGTATACATTATTTATCTTATTGGGGAAATCTAGATACTTGGTTAGATATTTTTTATCACCAAAACGTATTTATTTTTGAAAATACTCCTTATCTAGATTTTCCTAAAGGTGCTTTAAACCGCACTTCTATTCTTTCGTCTCAAGGAGTTCTTAACTTAAGAATCCCCATACAAGGAGGACGTAAAAATAAACATTTGTTTAAAGATATTAAAATAGATAATAACAAACCTTGGAAAAAACACCATTACAAAAGTATAATCAGTTGTTATGGAAAATCGCCTTGGTGGAAAGAATATGAAGAAGATATAGAAAAATTTTATCAACAAAAAAAAATATTTTTATTGGATTTTAATCACTTAATCTATGAATGGGTTGCTAATACTTTGAAGTGTAAGATTAATTATATTTCAACAAATTCTTTGGTTAAAAACTGTAATTTAAAAACCTCTTTTCCCATTTATCAACAAGTCTTTGGACATCGATTTAATAAAGAAGTTTTTATATTAGATGCTATCCTGTGTTTGGGGGAAAAAGAATTGGTCTATTGTTTACAACACCATAAAAGATAATATCACAGATATAGCTTTTTTGAATATTTATTTTTTTTCTTAACAAAGAAAAATAATTAGGCTCAATAGAAGTAAACATATCAAAGCATAAAGTATTACAGATTTTAATATTTTTCCTTCCTGACCATCAAGCTTACAAGTAGAAGTAGCTACAGAAATACTTTGTGGAGAAATAATTTTTCCTACGGTTGCACCAGCAGTATTTGCCGAAGTAATCCATGTTGTGTCTAAGTGCAAATTATGAGCTACACTATATTGTAGCTTTGCAAATAGAATATTTGAAGCCGCATTACTGCCTGTTAAAAAAGTTCCAATACAACCAATAAAAGGAGCTATAAAGGAAAAATAATGTTGTGTAGAAGAAGCTAATGCATTTGCCAATATTTCTATCATACCTGAAAAATCCATTATAGTAGCAAAAATGACTAAAAACAATGTTGTAAGTACTGTTTTTTTCATCTGTAGACATGTTTTTCCTAAAATAATGCTCAACGTTTTTAAGCGAGCTCCTTGTATTAACCCACCGATTACTCCACCCAATAAAAGTAAAAAAGGAGTAGAGGTGAACCACCAAATTTCAAATACAGCCAACCTACCTCCAATCATAAATTCAAATTGGTTATGAGCTAAATTTTCTAAAAAATATTTCAATGTTATTTTAAATGGACTTGTAACAATAATTAACCCCACAATAATAATATATATACTCCAGGCTTTTAGAATATGTTTGTTTTTATAATGTACTTTGAAAGATTCCTTTTTATAAAAAACCTTTGCTATAACCATTAATGCTAATAATACAAAAATACAACTAATAATACCAGGAACCTCTACACTTAAAAATAATGCTGAAAAATATTGAGAAACAAAAGAAACTATCCCTAAAGATATTGCTAAAATTATATTTTGCCAAATAGCTTTATGGTTGATAATCATGGTTACCATAAAAATAGTTACAATCATTAATGCTAATAATTGCCAGACTATCGTCAGACCCAAAGCTTTCTCTGGTATACCTGTTTCTTGAGACAGTGTAACAATAACTAAACCAATACTTCCAAAAGCTGTATTAGCACTATTGGCAATCAAACTTACCATAGCCGAAACCATAGGTTTATATCCTATTCCTATTAAAATAGCCATAGGAATAGCTACAGAAGTGCCAAAACCTGCAAGTGATTCTAATAGCCCACCAAAACCAAAAGTAATTAGTAATACTTGTATTGTTTTATTTTTTGAAATAGAAGAAATTTGAGATTCTAATACTTTCATATATTTTGTATACAATAGTATATTATATCCAAAAATAGCCATAATCACAATAAAGATAATAAGTCCAAATGCCTTGATTGAACCAAATGCCATAGATTGAAAAAAATCTTGGAGAGGAAAATGAAAATATAATACCGCTAACACCAAACAAACTACTAAGGCAATCAAACTACTAAGATAACTAGTAACTCTAAATACCCCGAGCAAAAGAATGAGGACCAAAATAGGAATAGTTGATAAAAAAATATCCATAAAAAGAAAATAACAACAAGCAAAAGTATTGATTTTTTCTATTTTTTTGTAGATGGCATAGGAAAATCTAAGGCAATATTAGGTTTGATGGTATTGGTTTGGAAGATAAATTGTAATGTTTGGTGTTGGTTTTTGGTGTTAGTTATCTGATTAGAAATCATAAATTTTTTAGGTAAAAAATTATTCTTTGCTATAAGTTCATATTCTAAAAAATTAATATCCACATGTATTTTTCCTTGTTTCATAAAAAACTTATCAAGTAAATAAGTCTCTATATTATTGCTAAATAGTGCAATAATTTTTCCTTGCGGGAAGGAATAATTAATAGTATATTGTTGGGTAATGTTATTATACCAAATAGAATCAGAAACTATTTTTGGGAAAGGAAAATTTCCTAAAAAACATAGATTCATAAACATAAAAACTTCTTGTGGGTTATCTTTAATATAATCTAACATAGATTTCATTTTGTTTAATTTATCTATTTCTATAGAATTATCTTGTTTCTTTTTTTTACTATGTTTTTTTATAAATGCCAATGTTGAATCATACTGATTTTCCAAAAGTTGATGTAAATGAAAAGCATTATTTTCCCCTATTATTTTCACTAAAAAATCTTTTTTTGTAGCTTTTATACGTACTATCTCTATTCCAAAATAAGTCATAGAACACCAAAAAACACTATCTTTAAAAATACGTGTTTCCATACTAAAGTTTATCTTGTGCTTCTCTTCTTTTGCTTGAACATAAACTTTTGTTTTTATCTTTACGGTTTGAATATCTGTATGCTTTTTGGTATACAAAATAGAATTTATAAGAGCCGTATCTTGTAATCGTTTTTGGCTTAAAAGTATAGAATCATTAAATCCAAAACCCTCATTTTCTACTATTGAAGAATACAACAAATCATTTTTGCTGCCACATTGTATAAATAAAAAAACACTTATACAACAAATCATTATTTTGGGTATCATATAACAAAACTACAACAATATGTTTGGAAAAACATTTTTCGTTCTCCTTTATCTAGATTATCTTTGTAGAGGCTAAAAATACTTCTATGAAAAAAATTATTTTCCTAACTTTTTTTTTATGTACAACCCTTGCTTATACTCAAAAAAACTCCTTGTTTTGGAATATACGTATAGATAGTTTGCGGTATATTTATGAACAAACATTATTAAGTTCTGAATCTTTCTCCTCTAATTATTCCCAGGATAGTCTTATAATAAAAATTATTGTGCGTATGCTACGTGATGACAATAGTTACAAACAAAAATGGGATTCTTTATCAGGTTTTCTTACTTGTATGATAGCTCCGGACAATAAATTTAGGGTAATTACCTGGAAAATACCCATTCCCTCAGCTTCAAATCTTTTTTCTTATAGAGGTATCATACAAATGAATGATAAAACCAATACACTTATTCCTTTGTTTGATGGATATGTTTTTAGTCAAAATAGATATCGTGCCGATGGGTATGATAATCATAAAAACTGGTTTGGAGCTACCTATTATGCCATCTTTCAATTAGAAAAAAACGAACCCACTTATACACTTTTCGGACTTAGACAAGATGATGTTTTTTCTGATAAAAAAATTATAGAAACCTTTTCTTTAAACAAAGATAAAAGTATTTCCTTTGGAGGAGCTTTTCACCTAAACGGTATCGACACAAACATTTATACCAATAATAACGAACGTTTCATTTTTGCCTTCAAAAAAGGTATTTCTACTACTTTTTTATATGAAAAAGATTTAAAAAGAATTGTTTTTGATCAGCTTACTTCTATATCCAATTCTCTAATGGGTCAAAATAAACTAATCTCTGGTATATCTGGAATTAACAATATTTTTGTACCTGATGGACATTATTTAGGATTAAAATACCAAGGAAATGGTACTTGGTTTTTTGTTGGTGATGTTCTTAATTTGTTGAAAAAGAAAAATTAAAAGAATCAATATTATAAACTATATTATTATTCCCTTACATACAGGATATAAAGAAAACACTTATTTTTGTAAAAATTTTTTCTTATTTATGGATTATCCACATGACAATATTGTACCTGATAAAAAAGAAACTACTGATAAAAAAAAGCAAGTGTCTACCATGTTTAATGAAATTGCTTCTCTTTATGATACTGCCAATAGATTATTATCCTTAGGTATAGACAAAAATTGGAGAAAAAAAGCACTTAAAGAGCTGAAACTACAAAACCCTCAATATATACTAGATGTGGCTACTGGTACTGGTGACTTTGCTATAATGACTTATGAGTATCTAAAGTCGAAAAAAATTATTGGTATAGATATTGCCCAAAAAATGTTAGAACAAGGTCATAAAAAAACTACCCTTAAAAACTTACAATCACATATTGAATTTCAATTAGGTGATGCCGAAAAAATACAATTTCCGGATTGCTCTTTTGATGCTATCACTGTTGCTTTTGGGGTAAGAAATTTTGAAAACCTACTCAAAGGATTACAAGAAATGTATAGAGTCTTAAAACCTAATGGGAAATGTGTTATTTTAGAATTTAGCCAACCTAAAGGCTGGTTTCAATATATATATAATATTTATTTAAAATACATTACTCCCAATATAGGAGGACTAATTACAAGAAAAAAAACGGCTTATTTATATTTAAGAAATTCTATACAAGCATTCCCTGAAAGAAATAATTTTGAGAAAATTATGCAAAATGCTGGTTTTGAAAAAACATATCGTATTTCATTATCTGGAGGTATTTGCCATATTTATGTAGGATGCAAAAAATTATAATCCATATATGTTTTTTACTTTGTTTGAGTATATCAACGAATGCTCAGCATGCAAATCGTTTTAGACTCCATACAGAAAGCTATTGGAATAATAAAGATTTTGAAAATACAAAATGGTTTTTTAGCCTTGTTTTAGGTCCTCAAATATCCTGGTATAACATACAAAAAAATAAAAATTTTTATTCTCAAGATACTCTCTTTAGCATTAAACCTAACCTGGGTGGTGGATTTACTGCTGGTATAGATTTTACTTGGAAACCTAATAAATATATTGAACTTAAAACCAACCTTTTTCAGTTTTTAATAGAACAACGTTCTATTACTTATACCATTACCAAACCTGGATTTTTAGAAACGCCAATAATGACAAAGGTTTCTGAATCGGCTTTTTTACGTTTTCCTGTAATCGTTAAAATTAACTCCGATAGAATTAATAATTTTAGGGTTTTTGTTTTTTCCGGTTTTAAATATGATATAGAAGTAGCTTCTAATTTCTCTCAAAAGGTAGATATTACTCGTATTTCTTTTAATAAAAGTGATTGGGGACTACAAGGTGGTTTTGGATTTCATTTTTATTTGCCCACTGTGGTACTTACCACCCAATTTCAATTTGATTATGGTTTTAATAATTTGATTATCCCAAATTCGGAAAATAAGTTTTTAGCCTCTATTAGTGAAATTCATAATAGAAGTATTTCTTTAAAACTAATTGTTGAAGGATTGTTTGGAGAAAATGGTTGGGTTAATTTACAATAAAATATAAACAAACTTATTCTCAATAAAAAGTTCTATTTTTGTAAACAATTCTTTCTTTTTTGTAGTGAATCATGATTTTTGGATATACCTCTGTTTTGGTATCATATTATTGATAGGTCTTATTTTAGACATTTCTTTTCTTTCTAAAAAAAATAAAGTTATTTCTTTTAAAATGGCTTTATTAGAAAGCTCTATTTGGGTTTTGATTGGGTTGGGTTTTGGATTATTTATTTTGAATGAGCGTGGTTATTCTATAGCTTTGGACTATTGGACAGCATACCTTACAGAATGGTCTCTTAGTGTAGATAATCTTTTTGTATTTATTCTCTTGTTTCAAAGTTTTAAGGTAAAAGAAAAATATGAAGGCAGGGCTTTATTTTGGGGTATTTTATTAGCCATTATTTTAAGAATAATTTTGATTACTCTAGGTATTGAGTTGGTAAAAAATTATTCTTGGGTACTTTATATTTTTGGATTATTTTTATTGTACACTGGTATAAAAATAGTTGTAACTAAAAACAAAGAGGCAGAAGTAGATTTTAAAAAAACAAAAATAGCAAAATTTTTTTATAAATTTCTTAAAGTACACCCTCGTTATGAAGGCAATCACTTTATTATAAAAAATAGAAAACATGAATATTTTACAACTTCATTATTTATAGTTGTTTTAATATTGATGTTTATAGATATTGCTTTTGCGGTAGATTCCATTCCTGCTACTTTGGCAATTACTCAGATTCCTATAGCTGTATATTTATCTAATGTCTTTGCGGTGCTTGGTTTGCGCCCTTTATATTTTGTATTAAAACATGCTATTCATCAATTTACATACCTCAATTTTGGTGTTGGAATAATCTTGATTTTTATAGGGATAAAAATCTGTTTGCCTTTTTTTAATATACTTATAGGGTCAATATTTTCTTTTATTTTTATTCTGAGTTGCTTATTTTTGTCTATCTTACTCTCTGTATTATTTAAGAAAAATAAATAATAACTTAGAACTTTTTATGGAAACACACAATACTGTTTTAGAAATTCGAAAAAAGGCTCTACAACATAACATTCAAATTTTACGAAAAACTATAACTCCCTCTTCAAAAATAATGGGGATGATAAAAGCTGATGGCTATGGACATAGTCTTGTTAAAATGGCAAAACTTCTTGAACAAGAAAATATAGATTGTCTAGGTGTAGCTTTTGCTGATGAAGGAGCAATCCTCAGAACCAAGAAAATAAAGATCCCCGTTGTGGTAATGAATATAGAAAAAGAAGGCTTTGGAAATATTATAAAACATAATTTAGAACCTGTATTTTTTAACCTCTCTCTATTAAACGACTTTATTGATTTATTAAAACAAAAAAATATTCCTTCTTATCCTATTCACATTGAAATAGAAACAGGATTGAACCGCCTTGGTTTTGAAGAAAAAGAATGGCTTTCTCTTATAGATTTTATAAAAAATAAAACCCATAAAAAATATTTTTCTATAAAAAGTATTTTTTCCCATTTGTCTGCAAGTGATGAAGAGGAACATGATAATTATACCTCACAACAAAGCAATTTATTAGATAAATTTATTACTCTTTGCAATCAACATGGCATAGAAAAAACATATTTTGTTCATATAGCAAACTCTGCCGGGGCCTTAAGGTTTCAAAAATTACAAAAAAATATCGTACGTATAGGAGTTTCTCTTCTTGGAATAGAACTTACTAACCCACCAGTAGGATTACAACGTATAAGTACATTGAAAACAACAATTGCCCAAATCAAGCAATTAAAAAAAGGTGAATCCATTGGATATAATAGAAAAAGTATAACCGAAAAAGAAACGATAATTGCTACTATTCGTATAGGATATGCGGATGGATTTTCTAGACAATTTAGCAATGGTGTGGGCGAAGTTTTTTTACACGGGAAACATGCTCCCGTTGTAGGTAATGTGTGTATGGATATGACTATGATCGACATTTCTGACATTCCTGAAGCTAAAGAAAATGATACAGTAGAAATTTTTGGTGAAAATATAACAATAGAAACACTTGCTCAAAAATTACATACGATTCCTTACGAAATTTTTACTAGTATTGCGCATAGAATAAGAAAAATAATTGTATAAAAAGAAAAAAGGTAAGTTTTTTTTCTTTATTTGCTTTAAAGTTTTTATTTTAGTAAAAATTTTTTACTATGTATAGACTTTTCATATTATTTTTATTCTGTGTTAGTATCCTTTTTGCTCAAAAAAATACACCTCAAGAATACAGAGCAAGTGCAAAAAAAATTAACCTTCTTATCCATACTGATTTAGAGATAAAGCCTGATTTTTCTAAAAGTTATCTTTATGGTAAGGCTATCATTACTTTACAACCCAATTTTTATTCTACAGATTCTCTTATCTTGGATGCTAAAGGTATGGAAATAAAAGAAATTTCTATACTTAAAGATGAAAAAAAAACAAAGCTTAATTACCAATATGATAGCTTACAACTTTTTATTAAACTCGATAAAATATATACCAAAGCCCAACCCTATACTATTTTTATAGATTATATTGCCAAACCCAATGAAATAAAACAAAAAGGAAGCGACGCTATTACCGAGGCAAAAGGTATGTATTTTATAAACCCATTAGGCAAAGAGAAAAATAAGCCCACTCAAATTTGGACACAAGGAGAAACAGAATCTAACTCTTGTTGGTTTCCAACTATAGATAAGCCTAATCAAAAAATGACCAATAGAATAAAAGTTACTATTCCCAAAAAATTTGTAACCCTTTCTAATGGGCTTTTAGAACAACAAATAAACCACACAGATAGCACAAGAACAGATATTTGGTATATGGATTTACCACATGCTCCATATCTTGTTTTCTTAGGAATTGGGGAGTTTTCTATTATAAAAGACTATTATAAAGAAAAAGAGGTAGCCTATTATGTAGAACCTTCTTACGAAAAAGTAGCTCGGAAAATTTTTGGTAATACGCCAGAAATGATTGGGTTTTATTCTACTCTATTAGGCGTAGAGTTTCCTTGGCAAAAATATGCTCAAATGGTGGGTAGAGATTTTGTAAGTGGAGCTATGGAAAATACTACAGCTACCTTACATCAAGAAACAGCTCAACAATCGGAACAAGATTTAATAGATGGAAACATATGGGAAAGTACCATTGCTCACGAGCTTTTTCATCATTGGTTTGGTAATTTAGTAACTGCTGAAAGTTGGAGTAATATTACTCTTAATGAATCTTTTGCTACCTATGGATCCTATCTTTGGAATGAATATAAATATGGAAAAAGTAAAGCTGACGAAACTCTTCTTCGTAATCAACAAAGCTATAAAAAAGGAGGATATATAAGTAGACAAAAACATCTGGTACGTTATTTTTATAAAGATAAAGAAGATGTTTTTGATAATGTTTCTTATCCTAAAGGAGCTACTATTATACATATGCTTAGAAAATATTTAGGAGATTCTGCTTTTTTTGAAGCTATAAAAATGTATCTTACTAAAAATAAATTTAAAGCAGCAGAAGTTTCTCAATTAAGATTAGCCTTTGAAGAAGTTTCTGGAGAAGATTTGAATTGGTTTTTTAACCAATGGTTTTTTAATAATGGACATCCTACTTTAAATATTAAAGATTCTGTTGACGTAAAAAATAATAAACTTATACTTTCTTTTCAACAAACACAAAACGAAGATTCTTTCAAAATTCCTATCCCTATTTGGGTATTTGATAAAAATAAAAATCCTAAAAATTATATTTTTTGGAACACCACACGAAAGGATACTTTTTATATTCCTTTTATAGAAAAACCAGCTTTTTATATTGTTGATCCTGAAAGATATATTTTGTGTGATTTTATAGAATATTCAAAGAAAAAAAAAGATTATCTTTTTCAGATAGAAAATATCCCTTATTATATTGCAAAAAGAGAAGCTATTTTTAAAATAATGACATTAATAGATAGCAACATTAGCAAATCAAAGAACCCTGAGTTAGAAAAATTATTTAAAAATTTTATAAATGCTGAAAATAATATTCAAGAAATTTATTTAATAGCCTTTAGTATAAACAAAATAAAACTACAAAAAGAACAACAACAGTTTATTCTTTCTTTAGCAAAAAATAAACAGAAACCTTCCTCTATAAGATGTTTGGCTATAGAATATTTAATGGGTACTAGAAATTATAAAAAATACAAAGGAGAATTAAAAAATTTAGGTAAAGATTCTTCTAACCAAGTAAGTACCACTGCTATAAACTATTTCATAAATACATTTATGTCTTCTAATCAATAAAAAAAGATTATCTATATTACGATTTCTTTCCTAAATCAATTATTTAAGCCAGAAACTGATTTTAAAAAATAGTAAATGCTCTTGTATAAAAGGTCAATCAAGCTTCTATTATTACAAAAGAACAAATTATTACATCAGTTGAAATGGCAGAAAAAACCTTACAAGCTATTTCAAATGAAAAAAAAGGAACCTTTATAGATTTCAAGCAAAAAATAAATTATTTTAAAAATATCTATAAAAAATTATCCACATAAAACTCTGAATTTATTCTTAATAAAATCATTTAATACTGAGTAAAATATTTTTATCTTCATTTACACCCTTTTTATTTTTTTTATGCACATGTGTATAAAAATTAATTATAAAAATTTGAAATCTCAAAAGCCTTAATTTTATAGAGTTTTTAAATTTTTTTTATGTTAAAATATTTATTTTAATATTGAATAACCTGTGTATATTTATTTTTCAACAAATTCACATACTTAATAATAAACTTCTCTTTTTTATAAAAAAAATATTATCTATTATATATGTGAATTCAAATAATAGATAATTATTATCGCCTCATATAAATAATAAGTATTTGTATATCAGTAGGGTTTATACCACTTATTCTATAAGCTTGACCTATAGTAGTAGGCTTTATTTTTTTTAATTTATCTATAGCCTCAGAACTAAGAGATTTTATATTACTATAGTTAAAATTCTCAGGTATAGGTAAGTTTTCTAGTGTATTTATTTTCTTAATGGTTTCTTTCTCTCGTTCAATATAAACACTATATTTTATTTGTATTTCTACCTGGTTTAATGTTGCTTTATCAAAATTATTGAGCTTATTCTTAATTAATTCATTAATATGTTTTATAGTAATTTCTGGACGCATTAAAAGTTTAGAAATTTTTTGTTTTTCTTTTATAACAGAAGAATTTATTTTTTCTAAATAACTATTGATCTCATAAGGATTAATCACTGTGTTATATAGTAAATTTTTTATATTTTCTATATCTTGTATTTTTTCTATTACTTTATTATATCTATTTTCTTTTATTAATCCTAAATGATAACCAATAGGACTTAGTCTTATATCTGCATTATCTTGCCTTAAAAGTGTTCTAAATTCAGCTCTTGAGGTAAACATTCTATAAGGTTCTTGAGTACCTTTACTTATAAGATCATCAATAAGAACTCCTATATAAGCTTCATCTCTCTTAAGTATTAGAGGGTTTTTTTCATTTATTTTTTGATGAGCATTAATTCCAGCTATCAATCCTTGACAAGCGGCTTCTTCATATCCAGTAGTTCCATTTATTTGTCCTGCAAAAAATAAATTTTCTAATATATTTGTTTCTAACGAATAACGTAATTGTTGAGGAGGAAAATAATCATATTCTATAGCATATCCAGGTCTGAAGAACTTACAATTTTCAAAACCTTCTATAGCACACATAGCTTTGTATTGTATTTCTTCAGGAAGAGAAGAAGAAAATCCGTTAATATATAGTTCTACAGTATTAAAACCTTCAGGTTCTACAAACAATTGATGTCTATCTTTATGAGAAAATCTATTTATTTTATCTTCTATACTTGGGCAATATCTAGGTCCTATACCTTCTATTCTCCCAATAAACATAGGAGACTTATCAAAACCCGTTTTTAATATTTCATGTACTTTTTTATTGGTATATACTATATGACAGCTTTTTTGTTGTTCTGAACTTATTTTTTCTATATTTAGAAAAGAAAAACCACTAATAGTATCATCCCCCTTTTGTTCTTCCATTTTAGAAAAATCTAAACTTCTTGCATCTACTCTTGGAGGAGTTCCCGTTTTTAATCGATTACTCTCAAAACCAATAGACTTGAGTTGTTCTGTTATTCCTGAACTATAATTCTCCGATATTCTTCCCCCTTTAAATTTCTTTTTTCCAATATGTATTACTCCATTCAGAAAAGTACCAGCAGTAAGTATAACCGATTTACTTTTTATATTTACTCCTAATTCGGTTAATACACCTTTTATTTTATTTTCTTTTACAATAAGTTTTACTACGTTATCTTGATATAAATCAATATTAGGATGAGATTCTAATAACATTCTCCACTGAATAGAAAAAACCATTCTATCATTTTGTGCTCTCGGACTCCACATAGCAGGTCCTTTAGAACGATTAAGCATTCTAAATTGTATCAAACTTTTATCTGTTATAATACCACTTCCTCCTCCCAATGCATCAATTTCTCTTATTATTTGTCCTTTAGCAATACCTCCCATAGCTGGGTTACAACTCATTTGTGCTATATTTTGGATATTCATTGTAATTAATAGTATTTTTGAACCTAAATTTGCTCCAGCTAAAGCAGCCTCACATCCAGCGTGTCCACCACCTACAACTATAATATCATATTCTTTATTAAACATATTCTTTTATCCATTTATTTTCCATTTTTCTCATTGTTTTTTTTTCTAATTCAGTAATATCATTATAATCTAATAAATGAAGTATCCCATGAAATATTACCCGATGTAATTCTTCTCTAAAATTAGAATGATAAAAAACAGTATTGTTTTTAACCTCATCTATATTTATATAAATATCCCCACCCACATTATTTTTGATATTAAAAGAAAAAGTAATTATATCCGTATTATGGTTATGTCCAAGAGCTTTTTTATTTATAGAGAGATGGTATTCATTGTTGCAGAAATAGTAGTTTATTAATAATAAATCCCTCTTTTTTTTTATAATTTTTTCGTATAAGAATAACTTTAGAGCAGTCCTTTTTGACAAAGATTTTGGAGCATAAAAGAAATTTATAGAAGGAATCATTTTAATATTTTAACTTTGTTTGCAAAAGTATTAAAACAAACTGATAATGCGTAAAAAAATTACACAAATGCAAGAAGGATATATAGGAAAAATTGTAGAAATACAAGATTCTGAAATAAAACTAAACCTTTTAGAAATGGGTTGTATAGAAGGAGAATATGTAGAAATAAAAAAATGTTCTGTATTAGGAAGTCCCATTTCCATAAAAATAGGAAATTATATTTTAAGCCTCAGAACACGAGAAGCAGAATATATTATAGTAGAACAATTAAATGTTTCACGTGAAACGTTTTCCAAATCACCATAAAAAATATAATGACAAAAAAAATACCAAAACTTCTATTTTTTGGATCTTTTAACCCAATCCATATAGGACATATTACAATGGCAGAATTTTCAAGCAAACAATTAAATATTTCAGAAACGCTTTTTGTTTTATCGCCACAAAACCCCTTTAAAACAAAAGAAAATCTTTTATCTTTTGATATCCGTTTTGATTTATTGAAAGAAGCTAAAAAAGACTACCCTTTTATAAATCCATGTAATATAGAAAAAGATCTACAACAACCAAATTATACCTATCAAACTATAAAAAAAATAGAGGAAAAATACTCCGACTTTAAACTATTTTTTTTAATAGGATCTGACAATTGGAACACTTTTCACCTTTGGAAAAAATATGAACAAATATTAAAAAAAACTACAATAGTAATTTATCCAAGAGAAAAATCTTTTAAAAACAACCCTTTTTTAAAAGATTTTGAACATAATACCGTTTTTTTAAAAGATGCTCCTCTCTTCAACATATCTTCTTCCTTCGTTAGAAAAACAATAAAAGAAAACAAAGTACTCCACAATCTTTTATCAAAAAAAACATACGAAAAAATAAAACAATTAAATCTTTATAAAAATAAATGTTTCACGTGAAACATTTTAATGCAACACACTTGTTTTTTATTAAACTTTATGTATCTTTACAAATTTCTTTATGAATAAAAAAAATATGACACTCAAATTTAAAGAAGAAGGAAAATTTTCTTATATAGAAGAAGGAAAAGGAGACATTCCGCTTATTTTTTTACATGGTTTGTTGGGAAATTTAAGCAACTTTAAAGAAACAATTCTCCATTTTTCAAAAAAGCAACTTTGTATTTTTCCTCGTCTCCCCTTATTTGAATTGGATATACTTCATACTAATATAAAAGGGCTTGTAAAATTTTTAGATAATTTTATTAAATATAAAAAATTTCCCAAAGTTCATCTTATTGGAAATTCTTTAGGTGGGCATATTGCTTTGGTATACACCCTTAGTAATCCAGATAAAGTAGAAACGTTGACACTTACAGGAAGTTCTGGTTTGTTTGAAAGTGGTATGGGAGAAAGCTACCCAAAAAGAGGAAGTTATGAATATATTAAAAAGAAGGCACAAGAAGTATTTTTTGATTCAAATATTGCAACGAAAGAATTGGTAGATGAAGTTTATGAAACGGTAAACAATAGGATAAAAATATTAAAAATTATATGGCTTGCCAAAAGTGCTACTAGATCTAATATGTCAAGCGATTTACAGTATATAAAAACAAGGACACTATTAATTTGGGGGAAAGAAGACAAAGTAACACCTCCATTTGTTGGAAAAGAATTTCATGAAGGATTACAAAATAGTGAGTTACATATGATAGAACAATGTGGACATTCTCCTATGATGGAACACCCCAAACAATTTAATGCTATTTTAGAAAAATTTTTAGAGAAATAAAAAACTTAAAGTTATGTCGAAAAAAGCTATTTTAATTATTATGGATGGATGGGGAAAGGGTCATCAAAAAAAGTCTGATGCTATTCAAAATGCAAATACTCCCTTTTATGATTCTTTGTTTAAAAATTTCCCCAATTCAAAACTTATTACCTGCGGCAAACTTGTTGGCTTGCCAGATGGACAAATGGGAAATTCTGAAGTAGGACATCTTAATCTTGGTGCTGGAAGAATTGTATATCAAGAGCTACAAAGAATAAATAATGCTATAAAAACTGGAGAACTTGAGAAAAACCAACATTTTCAAAAAACATTATCTTATGCTAAAGAAAATAAAAAACAGTTACATCTTATAGGATTAGTAAGTAATGGAGGAGTCCATTCCGAAATTTCTCACCTAAAAGCATTGTTGAATTACTGTAAAAAAAAAGGATTAACAGATGTTTTTGTCCATGCTTTTACTGATGGTAGAGATTGTGATCCAAAAAGTGGTCTTAGTTTTATACAAGAAATCCATCATTATTGTCAAGAAACAGGGGCAAAAATAGCTACAGTAATAGGTCGATATTATGCAATGGACAGAGACAAACGTTGGGAAAGAGTTCAGAAAGCTTATAACGCTATGGTAAATGCAGAAGGAGAAAAGGCGAAAAGCCCAGAAGAAGCGGTACAACAATATTATGCTAAAGACTCTCGTGGAGATGAATTTATTTTACCTACAGTTATTGTTAATGAAGAAGGTTTACCCATAGCTAAAATTCAAGAGGGTGATGCTGTTTTATGTTTCAATTTTCGTACGGATAGATGTAGAGAAATTACACAAGTACTTTCTCAAGAAGCTTTTCCTGAATTTCAGATGAAACCTTTAAAACTTTATTATACAACAATGACACAGTATGACAAGAAGTTTAAAGATATAAATGTGATTTTTAAAAATGATGACCTTAAAAACACTCTTGGAGAAATACTTGAGCAGCAAAATAAAAAACAGATTCGTATAGCAGAAACAGAAAAATACCCACATGTTACTTTCTTTTTTAGTGGAGGTAGAGAAAAAGAGTTTTTAGGAGAAAAACGTATAATGATATCCTCTCCAAAAGTACCTACTTATGATATGATGCCCGAGATGAGTGCTAATGAAATTACAGAAGCAATACTTCCTGAATTAGAAAATGAAACGGCAGATTTTATTTGTCTTAATTTTGCTAACACCGATATGGTAGGGCATACAGGAGTATTTAAAGCCGCTATTAAAGCCGCAGAAACGGTAGACCAATGTGTATCCAAAATTGCTAAAGTTTGTCTTAAAAAAGGATATACTATTTTTTTACTTGCTGACCATGGTAATTCTGATTATATGATAAACGAAGATGGTACGCCCAATACCGCACATACATTAAACCCCGTACCTTTTTTTGTAATTAGCAATGAATATACAGGTAAACTGAAAAATGGAAAACTTGGTGATATAGCTCCTTCTATTTTGTATTGGATGCAGATACCTATACCAAAAGAAATGACAGGAGATATATTGATATATTAAAGCTTTTTCTAATATATTATAAAAAATACAAGCTATGCAAAATAATAACAAGGTTTCTTCTATTCGTACAGATTATACAATGATGGAGTTGTTGGAAAAAAATATTATTTTAAACCCTATGGATATGTTTGACCAATGGTGGAAAGAGGCTTTAGAAAAAAATCCTATGGAGGTCAATGCTTTTACTCTTTCTACCATAGATAAACAAAAGAAACCACATAGTAGAATTATGCTTTTAAAAGGGTATAACAAAATAGGATTTATTTTTTATACCAACTACGAGAGCAATAAAGGTAGGGAAATTTCAGAAAACTCCAATGTTTCGATGTTGTTTTTTTGGATGAATCTACAGCGACAAGTTCGTATAGAAGGTATTGCAAAAAAGGTAAGTAGAATAGAAAATGAAGCTTATTTTGCAGAACGTCCGAGGAAAAGCCAAATAGGGGCTTGGGCTTCTAAACAAAGCAAAGTTATTCCTAATAGAGAATATTTGGAAAAGGAGGAAAAAAAATATATTCAACAATTTGACGAGATAGAAAAAATTCCTTGTCCTGAATATTGGGGAGGTTTTTTAGTAAAACCTATAAATATAGAGTTTTGGCAAGGTAGACAGGGTCGTTTGCATGATAGAATTGTGTATGTTTTTAAAAAAGGTATTTGGTCTACAAAAAGATTAAGTTCATAAATTTTTTCTATTTATTTCAACTATTTTTTAAAAATATGACAAACATCATATTTTGAAACATTATACTATATAAATTTGTATTGTATTGAAAATATATTTTTCATAATACTATAGTTTTTTTAGGTTTTATAGAAATGGGCTTTGTGTATGCAAGGCTCATTTTTTTATAGTATCTTTGTAAAATAAAAAGATGTTTAACAAAAAAAATTATATTTATGAGTGATACGCGATGTTTAATAATTGGAAGTGGACCTGCTGGCTATACCGCAGCAATATATTCGGCCCGTGCTAATTTAAACCCTTTGTTATTTCAAGGTCTTCAACCAGGAGGACAACTTACAACAACATCAGAAGTAGAAAATTTTCCTGGGTTTCCAAACCCTATATTAGGAATAGATTTGATGGATATGTTTGAAAAACAAGCCCGTAATGTAGGTGCTGAAATTCATTATGGTTCTGTTACCAACGTAGATTTTTCTAAAAGACCTTTTGAAATTACGATTGATAACGAAAAAAAAATTATTACAGATACGCTTATTATTGCTACCGGAGCAAGTGCCAAATGGCTTGGTTTAGAGGATGAAACAAGGCTTAAGAATAAGGGAGTAAGTGCTTGTGCTGTATGTGATGGATTTTTCTTTAAGGGCAAGGAGGTTGCTGTTATTGGTGGTGGTGATTCTGCTTTGGAGGAAGCTCTTTATCTTGCGAAACTTTGCACCCATGTGCATTTGTTGGTCCGTAATATTATAACTGCTTCTAAAGTAATGCAAGATAGAATTTTAAAGGTAAAAAATATTACTACATATCTTAGAACAGATTTAATAGGGATTCAAGGTATAGATAAAGTAGAAGCTATTAATATAAAAAACAAGGATACAAAAGAAGAAAAAAATATTGCTGTTGGTGGATGTTTTATTGCTATAGGGCATCAACCTAATACAGAATTGTTTAAAGAACAATTAAAAATGGACGAATTGGGATATATTATTACAGAAAAAGGAAGTACACATACTAGTGTGGAAGGTGTTTTTGCGGCAGGAGATGTACAAGATCGTCGTTATCGGCAAGCTATTACTTCTGCAGGAACGGGATGTATGGCTGCTTTGGATGCTGAAAAATATTTAACAGAAAATAATTTAATATAAGATTATGAAAGAATCTTTATGGGTAAAACTTAACAACATACGAATTCTTGTTTCTATAGGGATATTACCAGAAGAAAAAATTTTAAAAAATATTCTTGTTATAAACCTTTCTCTTCTTGTAGAAAATCCTAATTCTATTGTAGATTACGCTCTTTTGTTTGAGGAAATTAAAAAAAAGAGCCTTGAAGAATATGATTACCTAGAAGATTTTGCAAAAACAATAATTTTAATAATACAGGAATTTACCAATAATTGGAAAAAGATACAGATAGAGGTAGAAAAAATAAATCCACCAATTGTTTCTTTTGATGGTTCTGCTTCTGTTGTATATAAAGTAGAGAAATAGATATATTGAATAGTTTTATTTTTATCTTTTTAATAAGGAAAGTGTATGGATATTGCAAAAAGAAAAGTTGATTTACAAGAAGCTATAAATTCTGAAATGGTTTTTTCAAAACAGGGGTTTTATAGAATACTCCCAAAATCTACTATTTTGATAGGTACTGATCATGCTGGATTTGAATATAAAGAAGTTTTAAAAAAATATCTTTCAGAAAAAAATTTTACAATAGAAGATGTAGGAACATTTTCTTCTGAATCTTGTGATTATCCCGATTTTGCAAACTTATTAGCTTATAAAATAGACAACAAAAAAGCTAGCTTTGGTATCCTGATTTGTGGTAGTGGCAATGGTGTTTGTATGGTTGCTAACAAATATCGTAATGTACGAGCAGCCTTGTGTTGGAATGAAGAAATAGCAACTCTTGCTAGAGCTCATAACGATGCGAATATATTATGTTTGCCTGCTAGATTTATAAGTATAGGCAAGTGCCAAAAAATAGTAGATATATTTTTTTCTACCATGTTTGAAGGAGGACGATACCAACGAAGAGTAGAAAAATTTTAATTTAAAAAAACTATGAATAGTCAAGCGGGTTATGTAACTATTATTGGTCATCCTAATGCAGGAAAAAGCACTTTACTTAATGCTATTATAGGAGAAAAAATTTCTATAGTAAGTCCAAAAATTCAGACTACACGTCATCGTATAAAAGCAATTTATAATAAAGAAAATTTACAAATCATTTTTTCGGATACACCAGGTATTTTAAAACCTTTGTATTTATTGCATGAAAAAATGTTTAAACAAATTAATTTTGCTCTTGCTGACGCAGATATACTTTTGTATTTGATAGACGGCAAAGAAAAAGATACGGAATATTATCAAACATTATTTTCTTATAAACCCAAAAAACCCATTCCTTTTTTTGTGGTAGTCAATAAGATAGATAAAATGACAGAGGAAGAAAAAGAAAATATAATACAACTTATAAAAAATGAAGTTTCCAAAGCAGATATATTTTTTCTTTCAGCTATTCAAAAAAAAGGATTACAAGAAGTTTTTGAATATATAAAAACCCTTTTGCCCAAGCATCCTTTTTTTTATGATGGAGATGAAATTACTGATAGAAATCTTCGATTTCTTTGTTCTGAGTTAGTTCGTGAACAAATTTTCTATTGCTTAGATAAAGAACTTCCTTATCAGATTGCTATTGTTGTACAGAACTTTAAAGAAAAAGAAAAAATGACGGTAATAAAGATGGATATTGTTGTAAATAGAGAATCTCAACGTATTATTGTTTTAGGGAAAGGGGGAAGTATGATAAAAAAAATAGGGATAAAAGCTCGTGAAGAAATAGAAAAACTTGTGAAAAAAAAAGTATTTATAGAACTCTATGTTAAAATAAAGCCCAACTGGAGAAACAACCCCGCACAATTAAAAGAATACGGATATGAAGAATAGCATTTTAATACTTTTTTTCATTACAACATCTATTTTTTCACAAAAAAAAGAATCTATTTTTTTTAATCCTGTAATTAATCCCTCCTTACAAATATCAAACCATATTGGTATAGGCTTAGGCAGTGTAGGGGTGGTTTTTGATCCGGGTAGTTCTTTATTTTCAGAGAAAGGAATTTTTTATAAAGAATTGTTATTCAACATGGAAATGCTTTTTGGAAAACCCCCAATATTTGCTCCTAATATAGGTTTTCAGCTTATGAATTTTGATTTTATAAAAACCCGAAAAAGGAAAAACTTTATATTCAGCACCTCTTTTACCTTTGGTAATTTGAACTATATAAATTTTAAAAATAGAGTAGACGGACGTATTTATTTAGAAATAAATTTTGGTTCTTGGATTATGGTGGGGTATCGATTTGCACAGCCTACATATGGTATTACAGATAATAATATAGGAAAACATACTTTTGTTTTAAGGTATTATTTCCCTTTGTTTTTTACCAAGTTTAAACCTAAGGTTAATTAATCAAAAAGTATTTTTTCTGCACCGAAATATTTATGTAAAACCTTTGGAAGAAAAATTTCTTTTTGGGTTTGAAAATTTTCTATAATACCCGCCATAATTCTTGGTAGTGCAAGAGAACTTCCGTTTAGAGTATGTGAAAATATATTTTTTCCTTCTTTTGATTTATAACGTAATTGTAAACGTGTACTTTGAAAAGATTCAAAATTAGAAACAGAACTTACCTCAAGCCATTTTTCCTGGACACAGCTATATATTTCAAAATCATAAGTAAGTGCAGAGGCAAAACTCATATCTCCTGCACAAAGTTTTAGAATACGATAAGGTAATTCTAATGATTGTATTAACTTTTCTACATGGTTTATCATCTCCTCAAGTATTTGATACGAATGGTTTGGGTGTGTGATTTGTACAATTTCTACTTTATCAAATTGATGTAATCTATTAAGCCCCCTCACCTCTTTACCATAACTACCGGCTTCTCTACGAAAACACTGGCTATAACCGGTCATTTTTATAGGAAAATCTTGTTCTTTCAAAAGTACATTTCTGTAAAGATTAGTAAGTGGAACTTCTGCTGTAGGTATAAGATAATATTTGTCTTCTGTAAGAAAATACATTTGTGAATCTTTATCAGGAAGTTGTCCTGTGCCATAGGCAGAATCTTCATTAACCATTAGAGGTGGCAAAATTTCTTGATAACCAGCCAGGGTATTAAAATCAATAAAATATTGTATTAATGAACGTACAAGTTTTGCTCCTTGCCCAATATATACAGGAAATCCACTACCCGTAATTTTATTGCCTAACTCAAAGTTAATAAGATTATATTTTTCACAAAGATTCCAATGAGGTAGCTTTTCTTGTTTAGGTAAAAGTTTTCCTTGTTGGCGTATTATTACATTGTCTTCTATGGTTTTTCCTTCAGGCACAATAGAGGATGGAAGGTTAGGAATTTTGTATAAAAGTGCTGTTATTTGTTGCTCATAATTATTTAATTCTTCTGCTAAACCTTTTGTTACTTCTTTGTTTTCTGAAACTTGTTTTTTTTTCTTTTCGGCATCTTCTTTTTTCCCATTACCAATTAATATTCCTATTTCTTTAGCAAGTGTATTTTGTGTAGAGGCAAAGGCGTCGTATGCTGCTTGACATTTTCGTTTTTTTTCATCTAAAAGTAAAATTTCGTCTATAAGATGTATTTCTGCAAAATATTTTTTTTTTAAACCTTTTTTTATTATTTCTGCAGATTTTCTGATTTCTACCAATGAAAGCATATTCAAACTATGTATTTGGTTCAAAGATAAATCTTTATATTTACTAATCAAAAAAAGAACGGTAAGTACTAAAAATATAGCAAAATTATAAAATAGGATATTCCCTATTTTTTTCTTTAGTTAATTTTCTAAATAATATAAATTTGTTATAGTTGCTTCTTTTGAAAGAATAGTATAAAAATAGAAAAAACGATATTCTAATTAAAATAGTTTTTATATTTGCAATATCTACAAATTTTTTGATTTATATGTTTTGGTGCCGACACTAGTTTTTTCAAGAGGAAAACTCTTTCTTTTTACTTTTTTATAATCATCATTTGTAATAAAAAAATTCATATATTCACAAAAACATGAATAACTATAAAATAGACAATAATGGATTCTATGGGAAATACGGAGGTGCTTTTGTACCTGAAATACTTCATCACTGCATAGAAGAATTACAAAAAAAGTATGTTCAGATATTAGAAAATACTACTTTTCAAGAGCAATATATGCAACTACTCAAAGACTATGTAGGTAGACCTTCTCCATTATATTTTTCAAACTATCTTAGTCAAAAGTATAGTTGTAAAATATATCTCAAAAGAGAAGATCTTAACCATACAGGAGCGCATAAGATAAATAATACTATAGGTCAAATACTTTTAGCGAAGCACATGGGAAAAACTCGTATCATTGCAGAAACAGGAGCCGGTCAGCATGGAGTAGCAACAGCTACAGTTTGTGCTTTGATGCAAATGCCTTGTGTGGTGTATATGGGAAAAACGGATGTACAGAGGCAACAACCTAATGTAGATAAAATGGAGATGTTGGGGGCTACGGTTGTTGCTGTAGTTTCTGGCAATCAAACACTTAAAGATGCTACTAACGAAGCTATTAGAGATTGGTGTAGCCACCCTACAGATACTTTTTATATTATAGGATCTACTGTCGGTCCGCATCCGTATCCTGATATGGTTGCTCGTTTACAGTCTATCATTAGTAAGGAGATTAAAGAGCAACTTATAGAAAAGGAGTATCGTAATTATCCAGATTTACTTATTGCTTGTGTTGGAGGAGGGAGCAATGCCGCAGGTACTTTTTTTCATTATATCAATGATGATAGAGTAAAAATTATTCTTGCAGAAGCCGGAGGAAAAGGTATAATTACGGGTATGAGTGCTGCTACTATTCATCTTGGTAAAAAAGGTGTCATACATGGGGCTTGTACTTTGCTAATGCAAGATGAAAATGGACAAATAGAAGAACCCTATTCCATGTCTGCCGGATTGGACTATCCCGGTATAGGTCCTCTACATGCGTATCTTGCTGATGAGGGCAGAGTGAAAGTATTGGCAATAAATGATAACGAAGCCTTGCAGGCAGCTTTTGAACTTACTCGTAAAGAAGGTATTATTCCAGCATTAGAATCAGCACATGCTTTGGCAGCACTCAATCATCTTTCTTTTACAAAAAATCAGGTAGTTGTACTTACCCTCTCTGGTAGAGGAGATAAAGATATGGATATTTATTTAAAGAATATAGAATAGAAAAATTGATACGTTGTGGAAAAAATTACTTTAAACTATTAGAATTATGCAATATAAATACAGTACTATTAGTAAAAAAATTTTGGGAGATATGCATACACCTGTAAGTATTTATCTTAAAGTGAGAGATATGTTTCCCCAGTCGGCAATGTTGGAAAGTTCAGATTATCATTCAGGAGAAAATAGCAAATCGTATATTGCTCTTTGTCCTATATCTCATATTAGTATTAACCATTATGAAGCCACAAGCGTATTTCCCAACCGAAAAAGTGCTACTCTAAAAATAAATGAAATATTTAATTCAGAAAAAGCAATCGCTGACTTTATTTCCCATTTTGATATACAAGGGGAATATGTAGAAGAATTGGGACTTTTGGGATACACTGCCTTTGATGCTGTAAAATATATAGAGCCTATACCCATACAAGAATCATATTATACAGAAAATGATGCTCCCGATATAATTTATATCTTGTATAAATATCTTTTAATCTTTGACCATTTTAGAAATGAACTTACTCTTATACAGTTACAACAGGACAACGAACCCAACACCTTACACACCATACTTTCAACTATTGAAAATAGAAATTATGCTGTATACCCATTTAAAACATCAGGTAAAGAAATCTCTAATATGACAGATGAGGAGTATAAAAAAATAGTAGAAAAAGCAATAAAACATTGCCAACGAGGAGATGTTTTTCAGGTGGTGTTGAGTAGGAGGTTTGAACAACCTTTTTTGGGTGATGATTTTATGGTGTATCGCATGCTTAGAAGTATCAACCCTTCACCATATTTATTTTATTTTGATTTTGGAGGGTTTCGTATTTTTGGTTCATCACCAGAAACCCACTGTAAAATATACAATGGTGTAGTGAATATAGATCCCATAGCAGGCACCACTTTTAGAACGGGTGATATACAAAAAGATCAACACCAAGCAGAATTGCTATTACAAGACCCAAAAGAAAATGCGGAGCATGTCATGTTGGTAGATTTGGCTCGTAATGACCTGAGCAAAAATGCAAAAAATGTACACCTTGATTTTTATAAACAAGTACAATATTATAGCCACGTTATTCATATTGTCTCTCGTGTATCTGGGAATATAGAAGAAAATCAAAATACTATAAAAAACTTTATAGATACTTTTCCTGCAGGCACACTGAGCGGGGCTCCTAAAGTAAGAGCTATGCAACTCATTACCCAAATAGAACCTACCAATAGAGGTATTTATGGAGGTTGTATAGGTATTATCCATTTTAATGGTAATATTAATCAGGCAATTACTATTCGCACCTTTGTAAGTAGAAATAATATTTTATATTATCAGGCAGGAGCGGGTATTGTAGTAAAAAGTAATCCTGAAAAAGAATTGCAAGAAGTAAATAATAAACTTGGTGCTTTGAAAAAAGCTATAAAAAAGGCAGAAGAAATATAGAATATGCGTGTATTAATACTTGATAATTATGATTCTTTCACTTATAACCTTTCTTACATTTTGAAGGAATTAAAAATGGAGGTTTCTGTTTTTAGAAATGATAAAATTACTATAGAGGAGATAGATATATTTGATAAAATTCTACTCTCTCCTGGTCCTGGCATTCCTATAGAAGCAGGTATTTTAGTGGAATTGGTAAAAAAATATGCTCCTACAAAAAGTATTTTGGGTGTTTGCCTTGGACAACAAGCTATAGCTGAAGTTTTTGGGGCTACATTGGACAACCTTACCGAAGTACATCATGGAGTAGAAAGTAATATACAGATTCTAAAAGAAGATTTGTTATTTACAGATATTGAAAAAACATTTGTAGCAGGAAGGTACCATTCATGGGTAGTTTCTAAAAAAGATTTTCCACAAGATTTGGAAATTTTAGCAATGGACGAAAAAGAAAGTGAAATAATGGCTATTAGACACAAGCAATATAATTTGCGAGGAGTGCAGTTTCACCCTGAATCTATACTCACCCCACGAGGAAAACAAATAATAAAGAATTGGTTAATGATATAGTAATATGAAAAATATTTTATATAGATTATTTGAACATCAAAACTTATCTAAAGAAGAGGCTTGTATTCTTTTGCACCAGATAGCAGAAAAAAAATATACAGAGGTACAAGTGGCAAGTCTTATGACGGTATTTCTAATGAGGAATATTTCTGTGGAAGAACTTATTGGATTTCGTATGGCTTTGTTAGAACTCTCTTATCCAATTAGCTTTGCAGAGTATCAACCTATCGATATAGTTGGCACAGGTGGCGATAGTAAAAATACATTCAATATAAGTACTTGTGCTTGTTTTGTGGTAGCAGGTGCAGGATACCCTGTAGTAAAGCATGGTAATTTTAGTTCTAGCTCAGTAAGTGGTGCTAGTGATGTGATGCTACAGCATGGTGTAAAATTTACTAAGGATATTTCACAATTGCGTAAAACTATGGAGAAATGCCATTTTGTCTACTTGCATGCCCCTTTATTTAATAGTGCTTTAAAAGCTGTATTGGGTGTAAGAAAAGATTTGGGAGTGCGTAGTTTTTTTAATATACTGGGTCCCTTGGTAAGTCCTGCACAACCAACCTACCAACTTCTTGGTGTGTATAATTTATCATTGCAACGATTATATAGCTATATTTATCAGATTAATCATATTTCTTTTGCTGTCGTATATTCTTTAGATGGTTTTGATGAAATTAGTTTAACTTCAGATTTTAAAATAACAATGAATACACAGGAAAAAATATATTCTCCTAAAGATATAGGTTTTCAACAATATGAAGAGGAGGCATTATTTGGAGGTAATACTACTCAAGAAGCAGCACTTATTTTTAACAATGTACTCAAAAATACAACTACCGAGGCAAAGAAAAATTGTGTGTTAGCAAATGCGGGATTTGCTATAAAAACAATCTGTCCTCAAAAAACAATTCAGCAATGTATTTTTGAAGCCAAGGATTCTTTAGAAGGAGGCAAAGCGTATAATATATTTCAAAAATTTTTAGAGCTTAATAATTAATTATGAAAGATATATTATTGGAAATTATAACACATAAAAAGATAGAAATAGAGCAAGAAAAAAAAAATTGTTCACTTAGTGAATTACAAAAAAAAATTGTTCATATTCAAAGACCTAAATTGTCTATGAAACAAAGTATTGCTATTTCTGAATCAGGTATTATTACGGAGTTTAAAAGAAAAAGTCCCTCCAAAGGGTGGATAAATAAAAAGGCAAAATTGAAGGCTGTTGTTACAGGTTATGAGCAATTTGGAGCTGTGGCTATTTCTGTGCTTACTGACACTAATTATTTTGGGGGTTCTTTGCAAGATTTAAAGGAAGCAAGAGGTTTGGTAAATATTCCCTTGTTGAGAAAAGATTTTATAATTGACGAATATCAACTTTATGAAGCTAAGCTTGTAGGGGCAGATGCGGTCTTGTTGATAGCTTCTTGTTTAACAAAAAAGGAGTGTGAGAATCTAGCAAAGAAAGCACATCAATTAAATTTGGAAACTTTGTTGGAAATACATACTGAAAAAGAATTGCAATATCTCAATCCAAATATAGATATGTTAGGTGTAAACAATAGACATTTAGGGTCGTTTTCTACTGATGTCAATATATCTATAGGTTTGATAGAAGCAATTAATCAAAAAAGAAAATTTCCAGATTCTTTCCCATTACTGATTTCAGAAAGTGGTATTGGAGATATTGGTATTTTAGTAGAACTAAAAAAAATTGGTTATAAAGGTTTTTTAATTGGAGAAACGTTTATGAAAACAACTAACCCCGCCGATACCTTTTTACAACTTAATCAACAACTATGATTAAAATAAAAGTGTGTGGAATGCGAGAGGAAAATAATGTACAACAAATAAGTATGTTGCCTATAGATTTTATGGGATTTATTTTTTATGACCAATCGCCACGTAATGTAGTTTTTTCAGATATTCAGTACCTTTGTTCTTGGAAAAATTTAAACATTAAAAAAGTAGGAGTTTTTGTAAATCAAAATCCTAATACAATTATGTCAATTACTAAAAAATATCAGTTGGATTTTGTACAGCTTCATGGTAATGAAACTTCTACAACTTGTGATTTTCTTTGGCGGAAGGGGGTAAAAATTATAAAAGCAATTTCTATTGAGGAACAAACAGATATAGAAAAAATACAGGATTATACAAATAAAGTAGCGTATTTTCTGTTTGATACTAAAACTAAACAATATGGAGGTTCTGGAAAAAAATTTAATTGGGACATTTTAAAAAAATACCAAGAAAAAAAGCCATTTTTTTTGAGTGGAGGCATTGCTATGGAAGATATTATCTCTTTATCCCAATTTCATCACCCTCAGTTTTTCGGTATTGATTTGAATAGTTGCTTTGAAACCACCATACCTGCAAGAAAAGATTATTTTTTATTAAAACAATTTATACAAAATATTAATACCTCCAATATATGAACCGTATAGATATTCTTTTTCAACAAAAATCAAAAAATATCCTTTCCGTATATTTTCCTGCCGGATTTCCCAATCTTAATGATACTTTGCCAATACTTACCGCATTACAAGAAAATGGTATAGATATGGTAGAAATAGGTATTCCTTTTTCAGACCCAATAGCAGATGGAGTTGTAATACAACAAGCATCATCGCAAGCGTTAAAGAATGGTATGTCAGTTCGTTTATTATTTAAACAACTAAAAAAAGTACGTTCCACAATACATATTCCTCTTTTGTTTATGGGATATTTTAACCCTATATTACAATATGGTTTTGATTTGTTTTGTCATGATTGTAAAGAAATTGGTATTGATGGTATGATCATTCCAGATTTGCCATTTGAAATTTATCAAAAGAAATACCAGTCTATTATAGAAAAATATAATCTTAAAATGGTAATGCTCATTACTCCAGAAACTTCTGAAGAAAGAATACAATTAATAGATAAAAACACCAATGGATTTATTTATATGGTATCAAGTGCATCTACTACAGGAACACAACAAATTTTTGATGATAAGAAAAAACAATATTTTAGTTTTATAAACAATATGAATTTAAAAAATCGGTTGATGATAGGGTTTGGAGTTTCTAATAAAGCTACTTATTCTGTGGCTAACCAATATGCTAATGGTGCTATTATAGGTAGTAAGTTTGTACAACTTTTGGGGCAAGAAAAAAATATAGATAAAGCTATTAAGGTATTAAAAGAGTCGATTACTTGATATAATATAAAGAAAATTTTTTAGGATAACAGTTTTTTGACTAATTCACTTATTTTTTTCCCATCAGCTTTTCCCGCAAGTTCTTTGGTTGCGAGACCCATCACTTTTCCTAAATCAGAAATTGTTTTTGCTCCGATTTTTTCTATAATGTTTTTTACTTCAGTTTCTATTTCTGAATTGGAAAGTTGCTCCGGTAAGAATTGTTCTATTACAAAAAGTTCTTCTTTTTCTTTTTGTGCTAAATCAGGGCGATTTTGTTGTTCATAAATAGCTAAAGAGTCCTTACGTTGTTTTACTAGTTTTTGTAGGATTTTTATTTCATCTTCACCAGAAATATCATCTTTGGCTACTTCTGAAGTTTTTGTTAAAAGTATAGCTGCTTTTATAGCACGCAAAGCTCGTAAAGAGGCTTCTTGTTTTTCAAGCATGGCTTTTTTTAAATCATTCATTACAAGAGTTTCTAAATTTCCCATAAGGTGTAATTTTTTATTTTTTAATTTCAAAATTTTGTTGTGCTTCTTGATAAAACTTTTTTGCAAAATCCTTCATACTTTCACTAGTAGTTTTTTGTCCTGTAGATTTTTCAAAAGTATCAGACATTGACATTAGGGTTTGGTAATAAAAAAAAGCCATTTCATCTACCTGCATATCTTTTGTCCAAAGATCAATCTTTAGAGCTTCTTTTTTTTCTTTTTCCCAAAGAGAGAGTAACATGGCTTTGGATTCTGTTGGAGCAATGGGATTGTCATCATCTGTTTCAAAAGCAAGTTTTTCAGGCAGGTTATTAGCATCTAAATTAATGTGTAGAATAAGTTTTGCTGTTTTCATTTTTTTATTTTTTTATGTGAAAATAATATTCTTTATAAAAACTATCTTGTTCTTTAAGTAGTGTATTAAGCTTTTTTACATTAAAAGAAAAAGAAAGATGTTTATATTGTTGTTTTGCTTTTGCAGAAAGCTCTTTTTTAAACCGCTCGTCTATATAAATTTTTTTTAAAGCATCTGATAATTCTCCCAAATTTTTCCTAGAAACTAAAATACCAGCACCACCTACAATTTCTTTAGAAAAAGGATTGGAAATAGCTATAATTGTAGTATTGTTATGGAGTGAAAAAAGTTTTTCTGCATAGTCTCCTTTTTCTTCAGAAAAAGGAGAAATAAAGGCATAAGAGTTTGGTATAATTTGCGTAAAAATAGATTCTGCATTTTCATCACTTATTAAAACAATATCCTTTTTGTATTTATATTCTTTAATTTTATTGCTAATGGAAGGGTGTATATATTTCCAAAGTAAAACTAATTGCATTTCTGTCTTTTGTTTTTTCTTAAAAATAGAAAAAGCTTTTAATAAAAAAATAACATCATCAAAATTAGGTTTTTTAGAATAACAAACTAAGTAGTTTTGATTTTCTAGTGTTTTGATTTGATCATTAATTTTTAAAGAAACATTTTTTTTCAAGTTTGGTAATTTGGGATATATAGTAAAAACATTTTCAGAAATGTTGTTTTTATTAAAAAAAGAAAAAGGTGTTATGATGAGGTGTTTGTTTTCCTGTATTTTCTTTATCTTGTCTTCTTTTTTGAAAATAAGGCCTCGAGAGGTTACAAAAATTAAAAGACAACCTTCAACATCGGAATTAAAACTTTCAGGTACAAAACAAATATCTAAATTGTTTTCTAAAAAAAACGGTTTAAAATTTTTAGTCCTCAAAAAAGGAAAAGATAAATTAAAGGGAAGTTTTATAAAACTACTATTTTGGAAATCATATTTTTCTCCACCCAAAAAAAGAAAAATATGTTCATTTGTCTGAGATAAACTTTCTATCCAATCATAAAAGAATGGAGCAAAAGAATTTTTATTATATTGTAAGATACCTATTTTCATAGACAACAAGGATAGTTATAAAGATATTTATGCAAAAATAAATATTTTCAAAGAACTTAAAGAACCTATTTTTATAAAAACTTTATGTACTTTCTTAATAAGGTTAAATTTTATTTATTACAAAAGAGATTTCTCTAAAAAATGTAATTTTACAAAAAACATTTATAAAGAAAATGGATTTTTTTCATACTCCCATAGAATACCTTAAAGGTATTGGTTCCTATCGTGCTGAAATATTGCGTAAAGAAATTAATGTAAATACTTTTGGAGATTTGTTATATTATTTTCCGTATAAACATATGGATAAATCTAAACTTTATACTGTAAACGACATTCTTCACCAACAGCCAGACTATGCCCAGCTGTTGGGGTCTGTAGAAGATATGCAAGTATTTCAACATAAATTTGGTAAAAGGCTTGTTGTTCAACTCAAAGATTTAAAAAATCAGTATGTAGAAATAGTGTGGTTTAATAATATCCAATTTTGGCAAAAAAATTTGTTGATGAAGAAAAAATATATTGCATTTGGAAAAATCACTTACTTTATGAATCGTATACAAATTGTACATCCAGAGATAGAGGATTATGCCATCTGGGGACAAAATCCCAAAATCCAACTTTATCCAATGTATCATACTACAGAAAAAATGAAATCTAAAAATCTGAATAATAAAGCTATCGTCAAAGCACAACAACAGCTTTTTTTACACTTAGAAAACCAACTAATATCAGAAACTATTCCCGAGTATCTTATCAAAAAATTATCACTTTGTTCTATTAGAGAATCCTTAACCAATATGCACTTTCCTAAAAACTTTGAAGAGTTGCAACGGGCAAAATATAGAAATAAATTTGAAGAATTGTTTTTTTTACAACTGAGATATAATTATATAAAACAAGGGAGACATAAAAAAAAAAATGGTTCTAGATTTGAAAAAGTTGGGGATTTATTTAATAATTTTTATAACTATCATTTACCTTTTTCGTTGACAGAGGCACAAAAGAAAGTATTGAAAGAAATACGTTATGATACAGGTTCTAATTTCCAAATGAATAGGTTGTTACAAGGCGATGTAGGTAGTGGAAAAACAATAGTGGCACTTTTGGCTCTTTTATTAGCATTGGATAATGGCTATCAAGCTTGTATCATGGCACCTACAGAAATATTGGCTTTTCAGCATTTTGAAAATATAAAATCTTTGCTAAAAGAATTACCTATTAATGTGGGTTTGCTTACAGGATCTACTAAAAGCAAACAAAAAAAACAACTGTTAGAATCTATTAAGAATTTTTCCGTTCATCTTCTTATTGGTACACATGCTTTGATAGAAAAGGATGTACAGTTTAATAAGTTAGGTTTGGTGGTTATTGATGAACAACATCGTTTTGGCGTAGAACAAAGGTCTAAACTTATTGAAAAAGGCAATCCTTGTCCACATATTTTGGTGATGACAGCTACCCCTATTCCTCGTTCTTTGGCGTTAACTGTTTATGGTGATTTAGATTATAGCATTATTGACGAATTGCCACCAGGAAGAAAGCATATAAAAACAATTCATAAATATGATATATCACGAGGGGAGGTTATGAAATTTATTGCTACAGAGATAGAAAAAGGAAGGCAAACGTATATGGTTTTTCCATTAATAGAAGAGTCTGAAAAATTAGATTATGAAAATATTATGGAAGGATATGAACAGATAAAAATGTATTTTCCAGAAAACAAATATAAGATTAGTGTTTTGCACGGGAAGCAATCTATTCATGAAAAAGAGATGAATATGCAAAGGTTTAAAGAAGGCAAAACCCAAATTATGGTTTCTACTACGGTTATAGAAGTTGGAGTAAATGTGCCTAATGCTACTGTGATGGTAATAGAAAGTACTGAAAAATTTGGTCTTTCTCAACTCCATCAGCTTCGTGGGCGAGTTGGTAGGGGTTGTGATCAAAGTTATTGTATTCTTTTGTCAGGAAGAAAACTATCCTTATTTGCCAAACAACGGATTCAGATTATGTGTAGTACAAATAACGGATTTATTATTGCAGAAAAAGATATGGAACTACGAGGTCCTGGAGATATTGAAGGGACAAGACAAAGCGGTATGATTCCATTAAAATTAGCTAACCTTACAGAAGATAAAGATATTTTGATGGAAGCACAAAGTGAGGCTGTAAAAATTTTAGAAGAAGATAGTTTTTTATCGCAACAGAAAAACGATCTTCTTAAACAACATATTTTTTCTAATTTATTAGAAAAAATATGGAATAAGGTTCTTTGACAATATTAAAAATTGAAGTAATAAGAAAAACAACTACTACAATTTGACTATTTATTATAAATATCTTTAAGAACTAAGTTGGGAAGAAAAGCGGAGGCATCTCCCCCATTTTTTATAACATCACGTACAATAGTAGAAGCAATAGAAGTATATGCAGGAATACACGTAAGAAAAATAGTTTCTATATTATGGTCAAGCGTACGATTCATATCTGCAATAGATTTTTCATATTCAAAGTCGCTTACAAATCGAATTCCTCTAAGAATAAAATTAGCCTTCAATCGTTTACAACAGTCTATAGTAAGTCCTTCATATATAAGGGCTTCTACTTTGGGGTCATCTTTAAAAATTTTTTTTAGCCAAAATAGCCTCTTTTTTGGAGAAAATAGGGTTGTTTTTTGGGAGTTATCACCAATCCCAACATATAGTTTGTCAAATAACAATAAAGATCGGCGTATAATATCTACATGTCCAATAGTAATAGGATCAAATGTTCCAGGAAATAAAGCAATTTTTTTCATATGATATAAATACGTTTTTATACGTTTTAAAATGTATGATAAATAAAAAGGCTTGCTATTTTTTTTGAATACGTTTAATAAAACGTCCTCTAATATTTTCTAAAGATAGTTTGGCAACACTATATAAAGCTTCTATAATAATTTGACCATTCATTTTTGAAACGCCCTTTATCCTATCTTTAAAAATAATAGGTATTTCCTGGATTTTGAAGCCTAATTTCCAAACAGCAAACTTCATTTCTATCTGAAAAGCATACCCATTAGATTTTATTTCATTTAAATCAATATCCTCTAACACTTTTCTTTTGTAGGCAATAAAACCAGCAGTAGTATCTTGTATGGGCATTCCTGTAATAAGTTTTGTATATAGAGAACCTCCTCTAGACAAAAATTTTCTATCTATTGTCCAATCCGGAGTGCTTCCCCCTGTTACGTATCTAGAACCAATAATAACATCAACAATATCAGAGGAGAGAGTATTTTCAAATTCTAGTAGCTTTTTATAAGGGTGAGAAAAATCTGCATCCATTTCTGCAATAATGTCAAAGTTATTTTCTAATGCCCATTTAAACCCAGTAATATATGCCGTTCCTATCCCTAATTTTCCAGGTCGTTGAATAAGAAAAACTTTATTTGGAAAAACAAGTATAAGTTTTTTTACAATATCTGCCGTTCCATCAGGAGACCCATCATCTATAACCAGAACATGGAAAGAATTGTTTAAACCAAGAACACAGGTAATAATTTTTCCAATATTTTCTTTTTCTTTATAAGTGGGTATAATTACTAAAAAACGCATTTTAATTTGTTTTTATTTTTTGAGGAAGGATATGTTTCTTAAAAAGTTCTGTAATTTTTCGTTTAGTATGAATTGAAAAGTCCTTTTTCATCATCCAATCATAATATTGTGGTTCTGTAGAAAAAACCTCTACAACAGATTTTCCTTTATATTTCCCAAAGTTAAAAACCTCTATATTATCTTTCAAAATAATTCTATTAGAAATATCTATAATGGATTTTTCTCCCAAGAAAGCAAGAAGGGTTTCTATAGAATTTCCTAATTCTGGATGTGCTTTTATTTGTGCATCAAGAATTTCAAATGTGGCTAGTGCATCTATTTCTGCACTGTGCGCTCCTTCTAAGTCTTTTTTACAATAAAGTTTATAAGCAGCAGTTAGGTCTCGAGGATGCATTTTGTGAAAAATCCTTTGTACGTCTATTCTTTTTTTGTCCTCTATATCATATTCAAAATCTGCTCTGTAAAACTCTTCCAATAACAGTGGTATGTCAAAAGAATTAGAATTATAACCCACAAAATCTGTGTTTTCCATAAATTGCTTTAGCTCATTTGCAATGTTTTTAAAGGTAGGAGCATCTTTTACCATTTCATTGGTAATGCCGTGTATAGCAGTACTTTCAGCAGGAATAGGAACTTGCGGGTTTATAAGTTTTCGTTTTACTTGTTTCTTTCCATCAGGAAAAATTTTTACCAAAGCAATTTCTATAATTCTATCTGTAGCGATATTTACTCCAGTAGACTCTATGTCTAAAACTAATAAGGGTCTTTTTATATTGATATTCATTTTTAATAAAAATATTTATACGAAGATACAAAAATTATATAATACCCATATTAAAACCGTTAATAACAAAATCCCAATGTATAAAAATAATAAAGTGTTTGTTAAAAAATAACTGTAGTTTTACAAAAAATTTTTAAGAGATTATGTATAAAAGCATATTGACAATAATATTCTTTTTTATCCTAGGTATGTTTGGATTTTCTCAAAAAGTTACTCAACCTACTTTGAATCCAGATATTCCAAAACCCAAAGTGCAAAGTGCAAAACCTAAACAAGTAGGGCGTGCTCCAGTTCGAAGCAATAACCCTACCTCTCCAATTATCCCTAAAGAAGAAATAACAAATGAAGAACTGCAAAACTATACACCTAATTATGAGACAAAAAGTAGAGATAATCAGTTAATGAGGAAATACAATCGTCTTACACAGTTATTTACAGAGCTTAAAAAACAAATAGATACAGCTGTAGCTGTGGCTGACTATTATCAGGTACAAACTCAAAATTGTGATACATATAAACAAGAAGCAACATACTATAAAAATAAAGCAGATGCATTAACCGTACAATATATAAAACCTACGGATAATGCTATAAAAATAAAGCTGGTAGACTCTAAAATAGAATTTAAAGTAATTGATGCAATAGGAAACCCTAAAGACCAAACTGTGACTATTAATTTTGTAATTACCAATAAAAAGCCTCACCAAATAGTACGTCTTAATAACCCTTATGATGGGAAAGTTCGTTCTGTTGCATACGATGATTTTGGATCAACTTATTATCCTAAATCTGTACAAATAGGAGATAAAAGAGATGCAGATTTTTTACAAGACTTGTTGCTTACAGGTGTACCAAGAAAAGGTTCTATTACTGTTAGAAACGTACTTCCTTCTGTTGAAAAATTTAAATATATTTTAATTAATTGGAGAAACTATAATTATGATGGGGGAGAAAATGAAAAAAAAGGACAAGTTGAAATTAAGAATTTAAAAATTAATTGGAAAAAATAACATACTTTCGTACTTTAAAAATAACATACTATATGAGAAATAAAACTAAATTTGATAAACAAATATTAACAGTTTTATTATTATTGTTCATTGTGTTTGGTAGTTTCTTTGTAAAAACAGAATTTGATAAGCATCAAATTTTTAGAAACCAATATAGAATAGCACAATCTGCTGTAAATTCTTTAGCACAATCTGTGTCTTATGATAGCATGAAAAATATTATACTTGCTAAGACCAAAGAGATTAATTTATTACAGAAAAAAATTAAGAAAAATAGTCAATATTCAACAACTAAAAATAATAGTCAGGATATAAAAAAATTGACAAAACGTATTAATAAATTAAATCAACAAGTTGAAATTTTAGAAACAATCAAAAAAAAGAATGACAAAAAAATAAAGGAAAACAACCAACAAATATCACAATATAGAAAACAGTTGAATGACTTGAAAGAAACATATCAAAGAGGTAATAGAAATATAGATTCTTTAACTACAGCAAGAATAGAAAATCAAGCGAAACTGGAGTCTTTAAAACAACAAAAATTAGATATTGAGAGTAAAAGAATAACAGGAACTAAATTTACCCAAAAGCAAGGTCAAGAGCAGGAAAAAATGATTGCTAATCTGACGAGTCAAAATATAAAACTTCAACAAGAGGTTGAGACTTTAAAGCAAAAGCAAATAATCAATATAGAAACGCGTAAGTCTTTAGAGCAACAAGTAAATATACTAACAACACAAAATGCAGATTTACAAAAACAAATAGCTATTTATAAACCAAAGGAAAATATTAAAACTAAAGAACAACCAAAAAATATCCAAATAGAAAAGCCTTTTGTTAGAATTTCTGCAATAACTTTTTCTGGGATTTACGAAGATGAGGAAGGGAATGATATAGAAACCCAAAGAGTAGGAGAAGCAAATACTTTTAAGTTATTTTTCATAGCACAGACAAATAATGATGTACAGACAAATAATGAAAAAGAATTTAATATTAGAATAACGGATTCTATTACTAAAAAATTGGTTCAATTCTCTAAGGATCAAGAAGAAATTTCTTATGTTTTGAAAAATAATGACGAAATACAATGTAATATAATAGGTTTTGGATATTTTAATCCAAAAACAAAAGTAGCTGATGTTGAAATTGTTTTTGATAAAACAAAAGATTGGGAGAAAAAAATTAATCCAAAAAATTACTATAAAGTAGAAGTTTATTGTGATAGTATATTGATAGGTCAAAAAACATTTACTTTTTTAGGAGGAAAATCTAAAACTAATAAATTCAAATTGAATGCTAATAATGCAAGACTATAGGTAAAGTTTTTTATAAATAATGTATATAGAACCAGTAATAACAAAGTCTCAAGGAAATCTTTTTTATAAGATTTCCTTTCTTTTTTATAAAAATAGTCCACATTGGATAGCACCACTTAAAAAAGATATAAATAAGGTGTTTGATAAAAATAAAAATAAAGCATTTAGATATGGTGAGGTAGAAAGATGGATTTTATTGGATGATAACAAAAAGCCGATTGGGCGAATAGCTGCATTTATAAATAAAAAATATAAAAATAAAGGAGATAAAAGAAAAATTGGTGGTATTGGTTTTTTTGAATGTATAGAGAATCAGTTAGCTGCTAATTTATTGTTTGATACGGCTAAAAAATGGTTACAAGAAAGAAGCATGGAGGCAATGGATGGACCCATTAATTTTGGAGAAAGAGACAATTGGTGGGGGCTATTAGTTGAAGGTTTTCATTCTCCTCTATATGGGATGAATTATAATTTACCATACTATAAAAAATTATTTGAAGATTATGGATTTGGTATGTTTTTTCAACAATATTGTTTTGGTAGGAATATTGCAGATTTTAATAATCAAAAAATGTATGAACGGCATGCTTGGGTAGAAAAAGAATATCCATATATCAAGATGCAGGTAATAGAAAAAAAGAAATTAAAAAAGTATGCAGAAGATTTTGTAATTATTTACAATAAAGCATGGAGTGGGCATGGAGGTTTTAAGAAAATTTCTTTTAAAGAAATATGGGGTTCTTTTAAAAAAATGAAATCTATATTAGATGAAAATCTATGTTATTTTATCTATGACAAAGAAGAACCTATAGGGGTATTTATAAACATGCCAGAGCTAAATGATATTTTTAAATATTTTAACGGAAAACTTGGTTGGTGGGAAAAATTAAAGTTGATATGGATGATCAAAAGAGGGTTTTGCAAACGTATTACAGGTATGGTATTTGGCATAGTACCAGAATGGCAAGGTAAAGGAATAGATAATTTTATGATTATAGAAATGCATAAAATAATATTGCAAAATAAGATGAAATACGAAAATTATGAAATGCAATGGCTAGGAGATTTTAATCCTAAAATTATAAATTTAGCTAAAAACTTAGGAACTGAGTGTACAAGAAAATTGATAACCTATAGATATAATTTTGACGATTCTATAGTAGAAAGACATCCAATATTGTAAAATATCTATTTCAAATACAACTTTACACCATCAATATGTGCTTTTAAGCATAACTTCCATTGATGAAAATTTAATAGGAATAATTTTACTAAAAACAAATGTGTTATATAAAAAAAATATATCACCAATTGATGTGTAAAAGAGTAATGTTTTAATGCAAAATATATAGCATTTCTATTTTGATAATAAATATAAAAATCACTTTTTTTCCCACCGGTAGAAGTACTTTCTTTATGTTGTATTATAGAGGAGGGTATATAAAATAATATTTTTTTATTTTTATTACATCTGTATATAAAATCAGTATCATCACAATAAACAAAAAATTTTTCATCCATTAGCCCAACTGTTTCAAAAATTTTTTTATCCATTAACATAAAACAAGTTGGAGCATATTTAATTTTTTTAGCAATGTTATATTGCCCAATATCTTTTTTTCCATAACCAAGATGAGGAGTACTAACTTTGATATATCTAAACCTTCCTCCAGCAAACCATAAGATATTCGTATTAAAAGCATATATTTTTGGAACAACTAAATCTGCTTTATATTTATTCTTTCCCTCTAATAAATTAGAGATAGTATTAGGAAATAATTGTATATCATTATTGGATAATAAAATAAGATTACAGTTATCTTGTAAAGCCTCTTTTATGCCTAAATTATTTCCTTTAGCTACACCATTATTTTCTTTACATTCAATAAATTTTGTAGTAAAAAAAACATTTTTTGATAAATTTTTAGCCAAAGATAATGAATTATCAGGAGAGTGATTATCTATAACATAAAGTATAAAATTTTTATATATTTGTTTATTAAGAGTATTAAAAAAAATATTTAAAACCGATTCACTATTATATAATACGGTTATAATTCCTATTTTATTTTGCATATAAATTATTTATATAAGCCTCTTGTTTTCATTTCTTGAATAGATTTTTCATAATTATCCTCATAATAATTTTCATTATTAACCCAGTTTATAAATTTAGAAATTCCTTTTTCGAAATCCCATTTTGGAAAAAAACCTAATACTTTTTTGGCTATTGTAATATCTGCAAAGTTATGCCTAATATCTCCTAATCTATAGTTACCAGAAATATTTATGGGTATATGTATTCCATATTTTTTAATCAATGTATTTGCTACCGTTAGAACACTCGTTGCAATACCTGTTCCAATGTTAAAAATATTCTCTGTAAAACCTTCTTTTTCTATACCTAAAATAGTTGCTTCTACGACATCCTCAATATAAATAAAATCCCTACTTTCAAGTCCATCTTCAAAAATATTTATTGCATTTTTACATTTAATACGAGTAGAAAAAATAGATAAAATTCCTGTATATGGATTTTGTAGAGATTGTCCAGGACCATAAACATTTTGATACCGAAAAACAATAGGTGTAATACCAATAGTAGGGGAAACCGTCATCACCAATTGTTCTTGTACTTGTTTAGTAATACCATATACACTGGTAGGATGTATGGTTGAATTTTCTGTAGTAGACACTAATTCTAAGGAAGAACATCCTTCAAATATACATTCAAAAAATCCCTCTTTCATATATTTTTCAGTACGAGGTAATGGAAATACAAACCCTAACTCCTTGCTTAAATATCTACCCTCTCCATAGATTGCTCTAGAGGAACCAACGATAATTTTTTGAATGTTATGTTTTTGATTTGCTAGAATATCTAACATTAATGCTGTTCCTACAATATTAATATTTGTATATTTATTTATTTCATACATGGACTGCCCTGTACCTGTCTCTGCTGCTAAATGAACAATAATATCAATATTTTTTAATGCTTTTTTCCAATCTTTTTGAATAGTAACACATCCATGAATAAAATTTACTTTTCCTATAATAGACTTGTATAAAGAAGAAGTAACAATAGGGTTTTTTCCATGAATTTGGGGAGAAAGATTATCAAGTATAGTAATTGAATAGTTTTTCTGAAGGAGTTTTAAAGCAAGGTTTGAACCTATAAAGCCAGCACCTCCTGTAATTAATATATTTTTTCCCATATATTTTTTTCTTGATTATATTTTTTAATAATTTTTGCGGGAATTCCTACCGCTACACAATAATCAGGTATATTTTTTGTAACAACAGAGTTTGCCCCAATAATAGATCCTTTTCCTATACAGGCTCCAATTATAGACGCATTTTCTCCAATCCAACACCCTTCTCCAATTTCTACAAAATTTATTTGTTTTATGGGTTGTTTTGAAATAGGTATATTAGTATTTTCATAAGAATGAAGATTGTCAGAAATATATACTTTATCTGCAATAAGTGCATTTTTTCGTATGATAATTTTATTAGTACAATAAATATGATTAAAATGTCCAATTATAGCACCATCTTCTATTTCCAATCGAGGTGTTTTATTATTAGTTAAAGGCATAGAAGCAAGCCATGTGTAATGTTGGATATAGACATTTTCTCCAATAAAAATATTTTTTGACCCATCTATTCTTAGGGGTTTTATAATTTGGCTTTTTTTTCCAAAACTACCCATAATTATCTTATAATAAGGATATTTTATAAATATTTTATAAAATCCCCCGATTAATTTATTAATTATCATTTATTCGTAATTTGTGATCATATAAAAAAACTTGATTTTCTAAAGTTAAATGATTTTGTGCAAATTTAATAAAAGCAACATACTTATCCACTCCTACAATAAGCTTTAATAACCAACAACATCCCGTAAAAATTTGATTAAAAGTTTGGATTTTTTTTCGTTTTAATCCTCTAACATGAGTAGTAATTGGGGATTGTTTTGAAATTAATTTTCTTTTTTTTAAATAATAGTAAAAACTATTTTTTTCTATAGAAAAAGGATTTTTTATCAAATGCCCCTCATCAATTAAATGCCTATAAATTCTTCTATTTAGTAAAGAAACTACAACTCCATTATCAAAATGATTATAGGTATAAGAAAGGTATAAATATTTTGAAATATTCTCCTTGGATAGATGATCAATATAGGGTTTGAAAATAATATCTAAATCAGCATAGATTTTTTTAAGAGAATGGTGGAAGAGTTTTCCTTGACTTAATTCCAAATAGTTGTAATTAGAATAATGAACAAACTTTACAATATTATGTAATATAGAATCATTAATTCTATTTTTAACCCAAATTTCTTGATTGTCATTAATGTAAAATTCTCTTTCATAAAAATTCCATGGAGCCACATTACTTCCTAAATCTCTATCTATCAATAATACCTTTCTATCAAAAAACATAGGTACATAGTCTATCCACTTTTGATCTGTTGCGGTAAAGTTTTTTTCATCAACAAAACATTCATCTTTTAGTATACGAATTAACCAATGTATTAAAGAAATAGATTCGTTACTTTTTTTTAAGGCTAGAAAACCAAGATTAAAACTTCCTGACCAAAGAAATAGATTTTCCCAAAAATCTCCTGTATAGTTATTTTCTATAGTAAGAATATGTGGCGTTAAAATAATAGAATAATTGTTTAATTTCTCAAAAATATCATTGAAATTAGAAAAACAATAAATATCAGGATCTAAATAAATAACTTTTTCATATTCCTTCTGAAAAAAATATTTAAAACAATGTGGTTTTATGGCTGTACAAAATTCAGTCAGGTTGTATTTAAATGATTGATTTATCCAAGATTCTTCTGAAATATTCAATATATTTTTTGCTATTAATGTATCAACACCTAAGGAAGGCGTATCTTTATCTGGAATATCAATAATAAAAATATAAAAATCTATATTAGGATTGTGTTTCTTGAAAGAATCTCTTAAAACATGTGCAAGACCTAGATAATTCTTTGCAACGATTGTAAAAGTACAATTTTTCATTATTAAGGTAGTTTTTTATAAAAAAGAAGAGTATTTTCAAAAGTAATTATATAATTTTTTTTATTCATAGATACTAACAAAATGAAATTTATAAAATCTTATCGAGAGGTATTTTTCTTAATTACAGAAACAAATTGGGTAAATAAAATTTCAGAAAAATATCCAAAACTTAGTATAGATAAAATAGGAGCAATAGGAGATTTTGTTGGGTTTATGCCTTTTTGTTTTATTAATTTGTAATTACATTCCTTAAAGAGTCTATTGATACTTTTTTTTGTAAAAAATCGGAGATGTGTTCTATCTAAAATTCCAGATTCTGCATATTTAAAATCTTTTTTTAAAATAACTTGTTTTAGATTTAAATAATAGATAAAATTCGGAATAGAACAAATAATAATACCCTTTTCTGTAAGTAAAGATTTACAGTGTCTTAAAACATCAGCAGGATCTAATATATGTTCTAAAACATCATTACAAATTATACAATCAAAATAATTTTTAGGAAATAAATGATAACTTTTTGTAAAATCACCTAAAATAAATGTATCACAATTTTTAGATGCTTGTTGTTCCACATCATTTAAAATATCAGTACCCCAAATATTTCTTTCAGGGGTTTTTAAAGATTTGGCAAAAACCCCAAAGCCACATCCTACATCTAAAATATTTTTAGATGTTTTGGGTACAAAAGATAATACTTCAGTTCGTTGTTGTGAATAATACTTGTTGTCTGGCATTTTTTTTAAAATTCAATTTTTACAAAGATATATAAAATCCTTTATTTGAAATTTATAGCTTTTGACCGTAAAGTGGTAGCTTATTAATCATCTTCAAAAAATCCTTTATTATTTATAATGCCATAAATTTTTATATTTTTTAAAAATAAAAAATGTGCCAATAAAATTAATTATGCATAATAAGGCATATCCTATAGTCATCCCAATCACACCATAAAATTTCCCAAAAAAAATCGTAGAAAAGGTACAAACTATACCTATCGTAATACTTAGTACCATCATAGGTTCTTTTTTATGAGAACGAAGATAAATTGCCCAAGAAGCAATAAAGTGATTTAAAAAAGTTGTTAGCATCATAAGTATCATAGGCATATAAGGCAAAAACCGATTACCTAAATTTTTACCATTAAAGGTAATATTGTAATGTTGGATGAAAAAAATAATTACAAACATTGTAATTAATCCTAATAAAGTGATTGAGGCAGATTGCCACAAAGTACGATTAAATAATATATCTAGCGAGGCATAGTTTTTTTTTGCTATTAGTGAAGAATATGTTGGTATTTTTGTAGCTATCCAACTGAAAGAAAATGCTATTAAGGCATTTAAGGCGGTGAGTGTCATGCCCATTTGTCCAGCAACAACAGCACCTTCAGTTGCAAAAAGAACAGGGTTGAAGAGTTGAATGGTAAAATATCCACTTATCCAACTAAGTGCAATTTTCCATTGAAAAGGAAAAATTTCGTTACGATAACTTATTTTTTCAGTTATATTTATTTTTTTGATAAAACGGAACAACGGAAGAAATTTTTTTATAATAAGAATAGCTAAAATAAAAATGGATATTAATTGAGCAATACCCCCAACATAGAGCTTTAATTCAATATAGAAGGCACACCATGTAATCAAAGTTAAAACTATTTTTTGCACAAAACGCAACTTTGCTACTTCTTTTACTTTGCCAAGTCCTTCAATAAAAGCGATAAAAGGAGAGATTAAAAAATAAAGTGTTGTGCTAATGCAAAGTAAGATCCATGGGTATTTCCAAACAACAGTGATGTTAGAATGATAATATTTACTAAAAAAAACAAATCCAACAGTTACTAAAACTATAAATAGGCCTAGTGCCATTCTTATATACCATTTGATAAGAAAATGTAATAATGATGCCATTCTAGAAAGGCATTTGTCCGATCCTTCATATTGATTTCCATTTTGTGTTAGGTGTGCTACCTCATGAGCTACGTACTGAGTGATGATATTATTTAGCCCTAGTTCAAAAAATATTTGAATAGATAAAAGACTAGCAAAAGTAAAGTAAAATCCTTGTTCTACTCCTGTTAAATAAGTAGCGATAAGAAGCAAAGAAATGATACCACCCAAACTTTGAATAACCTTTCCTAAGGAGGTATATAAAATAGGTTTGTCTATACCGATTGTATATTTTATTTTTTGTATAACTTTATTTGTTATCATGTTTTGCAAATAAATAGAAATAATTAACTAACGTTTACTTCATAAAAGCATTTATTGTTAAAATATTTGTCTGCTAACAAAAATAAATCATTACAAGAGGTTGTTTTTATATTATTTACTAGATCATCAAAAAAAGAAAGAGGAAGCTCATTAAGAATAAAGCTTTTCCATTTATTCATAATTAGAAAAACATTATCCATATCATTAATAAGCGATCCTATAAGATAGTTTTTAGCTTCTGTAAGTTCTTCTTCTTGTATTTTAGAGGTATATAGTTTTTTTATTTCTTTATGTATTTCTTCAATTGCTAGTTGAGAAACTTCTTTTTTTACTTCAGAAGTAATAATAAATGCACTTTGATGGAAATGGTGTTGGATATAACTATAAATACCATAGGTGTATCCTTTTTCTTCACGAATATTTTCCATAAGACGAGCTCCAAAATAGCCACCAAAGAGTAAGTTTAGAAGTTGTATTTTTGGATAATCAGGATGCCCAATACCAATAAAACTAGTTCCTAAACGAATAGCAATTTGTGAAGCATTTTTATTATTGATGATATTGATTTTTTGATTTTTTGAAGGTTCTGTTTTATAATAAGGAAAATCTTTTTTTTCTAAAACTTGCCAAGGGAGTTTTCCAAAATTTTCATTTAGAACAACAAGATAGTTTTGAGGCAAAGCACCACTTAAAAACAATACAGTTTTAGCATTTATATAATATTTTTCATAAAAAGACAAAATATCATTTCTTTCTATGCTGTTGAAATCATTGATATTTCCAAATTTTCCATAAGGATGATTTAAACCATATATAGCTTCATTAATTTTTCTATCAGCAAGAAAATCACTTTTTTGAAGTTGTATTTTTAGTTGTTGTATGCTATTTTCTTGCTGTATTTCAATTTCTTTTTCAATAAAAATACTTTCAGTAAAAAGTTCGTGCAATAAGACCATGAGTTCTTCAAAATATTCTGATAACCCAGAAATGGTTATGGAGGCAATTTCATAACTACAATGTGTTTTAAAAAAAGCCCCTCTTTGTTCTAAGTATTCTTCTATTTCTAAGGCTGTTTTTTGTTTGGTTCCGTTGTTTAGTAAACTATTAGTAAACGAAGCTGTGAGTTTTTTCGAATCAAAACAATTACCCGCAACAAAAGTAAATTCTATTTGAAAAATATTTAATTTTTTATCTTCTAAAAAATAATAAGGTATGCCATTTTTTAATAATTTCTTTTCATAAATGGGAATAGATATTTGTAGCATGTAAGGTGCTACAAAAGAAGGCATTTGGGTTCTGTCTAACATATCTGGGATTTGTAAAATTAATATTATAAAAATATTTCTTTAGGATATTTTGTATTTAAGAGGAAAAGCCCATGAGAAGGAGCATAAAAATCTGCCTGTGGAGAGATTGGGTTTTGGAATAAATTTTCAAATTCATTGAAAGAACGTAGATTTCTCGCAACTTTTAGTTGGGTAGATACCAAAGCTTTTACCATACCGCGTAAAAATCTATTGGCAGTTACTTCATAGATTAATGTTTTTTGAAGATTATCAAAGCACCACGTACTTTTATAAATTTGACAATCAAAGGTTTTTACCTGTGTATGCTTTTTTGAAAAAGATTGAAAAAAGTGTTGTTGTAGAATAAATTCTGAGGTTTGTTGTAATAAATTATAACTTATCTTGTAGGGATAATAATAAGAACGTTCTTGCAAAAAAGGATTTTTGTATTGATGGATAAAATACTTATAACTTCTTTTTATGGCATCAAATCGACAATGTGCAGTATCTTTTACCGGATGAATATTATTTATTGCAATATCAAAAGGCAAGAGAGCATTTAGGTTATAAAGTTGTTTTTGGGTAATTATTTTTTTTGTGTCGAAATGAAAAAAGTTTTGATAAGCATGTACTCCAGAGTCTGTACGAGAGGCTCCAAAAAGAAGAATTTTTTCTTTTAAAAAAGTAGTTAAAACATTTTCCAATAACTCTTGTACAGTAATACCATTAATTTGAATTTGTGATCCAGAATAAGCGTATCCCAGATAAGAAACCTCTAAAAAAAATCTACTCATTATTGTTCTCGTTTTCCCTTAAATTTAACTCGTTTAAAATAGTTTGAACATCTTCTTCTGTAGAAAAAAGTATGTTTTTACAAATTTGAATAAGTTGGGTTGCTCGTTTTACATTTTCCGAAAGCAGATCTATAGAAATATTTCCAGATTCTATTTCAGATACAATATTTTGTAATTCTTCAAAAGACTCAGTATAATTTATTTTTTTTACCATATTAAAACATTATGATTTTATTTTTTTTATCAGGCTGATAATTTTTCCTCCAGAGAGGTGTGTTTCTATAGTATCAGAGGATTTTATTTTTTGGGTGTTTGTAATTATTTTTCCTTCAAAAAAAGTAAGTGAATATCCCCTTTTTAAAACATTCTCCGGACTCATATTTGTAAGGTTTTTTTCTAAGAAAAAAAATTCTTTTTTTTGGTTTGAAAAAAAAGAAGTAATATTTTGAAAAAACTGCTTTACATTTTGTTTTAAAACAAAATGTTCATGTTTTAAAAGTTGTTGTGTAAGTTCTACAATATGTTCTTGTATATTTTGTATAGGGACAGCTACATTATGAAATTTTTGTAAAATATATTCTGCCAGTTTTGTTGGGGTTATAGCATCTTCATAAGCCACCATTTCTGCAACAGTTTTATTGGTAGAATGCCCAATACCTGTTATGATAGGTAAAGGAAAAGAGGCAATAGTTTTACAGAGTTCATAATTATTATAACAAGATAATCCAATATCACCACCACCACCACGAATAATAGCTACTACATCAAAATGAGATTGTACCAATTCTATTTTTTTTAATTGTGTTATAATATTTTTAATAGCTTTTTCGCCTTGCAATAAAGAGGGAAATAAATAGTAAAAAATATTATATTGCCAAGGATTTTTTTCTATTACTTTTAAAAAATCAGCATATCCGTTACTTGTTTCCACAGAAATAATGGCTATCCGTTTTGGAAGTAAAGGAAAAGAGAGTATTTTGTTTTTATTGAAGAGATTTTCTTGTGTTAGGTTTTGGATAGTTTCTTGTTTTTCTCGCTCTAAATCACCTAGTGTATAATTTATATCAATATCTTGTATAGATATAGAAAGCCCATACATACTATCAAAAGAAATTTTACCTAAAAAAAGAATTTTAATACCATTTTTTAAAGGTTCATTGAGTAAGTTGATAAAACTTTGGTTAATACGAAGGTAGTCATTTTTCCAAAGAATAGCTTTCAGCTGTGCAATTACTTTTCCATCTTTTTTTTCTACTAATTCAGGGTAACAATGTCCAGAATGTTTATAATAATTTAGCTTATTCATTTCAGCCTTTATCCAATAAGATTGGCTATATCGCTGAGCAATTGTTTTTCCAATGCTTTGAGTAACCTCTAAAAGGGAAAATATCGTTTTATCATAGGTTTTTTCTGGCATACAATGACTTTCCTAGAAGTTTGCAAAAATATTATAACTATCTTTTACACATCAGGCATTATTTTTAAGAGAAGGGTTTTTTAATTTCTTAAATTACTCCTTCTTTTACTATATGCAAAATAAATAATTAGTCCTATAAAAAGCCAAGCTAAAGCGGATAGTTGCGTAACAAAACTTTCAAAAATAATAAGCAATGCACAGGTACTTATTCCTAGTATAGGGATTATCGGAGAAAAAGGAACCTTGAAAGGACGTGGCATTTCAGGTTTAGTTTTTCTTAAAATAATAACACCGCTACTTGCAATGATAAAAGCCAGAAGAGTACCTACTGTAGTAAGCCCTCCAACAATACTTCCTGGAACAAAAGCAGCAAACAAACCTACAAAAATAGAAACTACCCAATTACTTTTATATGGGGTTTGAAAACGGCAGTGTATTTTTCCCATAAATTTGGGAAGAAGTCCATCTTTTGCCATACAAAAAAATATACGAGACTGCCCCATCATCATAACCATAATGACAGAAGTAAAACCAAACACAATGGCTACCGTAGTAGCAGAAGCAAGCCATTCATAAGAAGAAGGCATACCCGCTCTTATTGCATAAGAAACAGAAGCTTCTTTTCCTGCTAATACAAAATCTTGATAAGGAGCAATACCTGTAAAGACATGTCCAAATAAAATATATAAAAAAGTGCATACCAATAAAGAGCCAATAATTCCTATCGGCATGGCCTTTTTAGGATTTTTAGTTTCTTGTGCTGAGGTAGACACTACATCAAACCCAATAAAAGCAAAAAATACGATAGAAGCTCCTCGTAGCATTCCTCCCAATCCATGATTGAAAAAACTCTGATATTCGTGTACGACATTTCCTTGATTGTTTATAATAGCTGGAGTATTAGGTTCTATAAAATAAGGCATATGGTAGTTTGGATTAATAAATTGCCAACCTAAAATAATAAACAATACAACAATACTTATTTTCACTAATACTAATATATTGTTAATTATAGCTGTAGTTCCTATACCTTTTATTAGCACTAAGGTAAGTATAAAAACAATGAATAGAGCAGGAAGGTTGATAAGTCCATGTATGCCATCAGCAGATATTTCGAAAGGAGAATGTGAGAAAGCATAAGGCACTTTTGGAAAATGTAAGATTTGTAGCAAATCGTTGATATATTCACTCCAGGCTATAGATACTGTTGCTGCACCTAAAGCATATTCTAAGATTAATGCCCATCCTATAACCCAAGCAACCAATTCGCCCATTGTTGTATAGGCATAAGTATAGGCACTACCAGAAATAGGTATCATAGACGAAAGTTCTGCATAACACAAAGCAGAAAAAGCACATGCTAAAGAAGCTATTAAAAAAGAAAGAGTAATAGCATTACCGGCATGACCTCCAGCAGCATCTGCAGTACGTACAAAAATGCCAGCTCCTACAATAGCTCCTATGCCTATAGCAATCAGATTAATAGAGGTTAATTGTTTTTTAAGACTTGTGTTGTTTTTTGATTCTTGTATAACCTGCTCTAATGGCTTTTTTGATAAAATACCCATATGTTTTTATAGTTTAACCTTCTTTATAGATAATAAATAAAGGTTTTAAGTATACAAAAATACAAAAAATTTCTAAAGCAAAGCAGGGACTTTATAAAAAGAAAATGTATTTTTAATTAATGCCTAATACAATTACAGATGTGAAAAAGATAATTTTATTTTTTTTGAGAAATTTTCTCAAAAATGGATTCATACTTTTTATGCAAAGCTTGTAGTTCTTTTTCTATAGATTGAAATTCTAATTCTATTTTTTGAAACTCTTTATAATCATTATAAAGATTAGGGTTATTTAGTTGTGAGGAAAGTGATTTTTTTTCAATTTCAAGTAGATTGATTTTTTTTCCTATATTTTTAAATTCACGATCTAACTCTTTTTTTTCAGAAAAAGAAAACTTCGTTGTAGGTTTTTCTTGTACAGCAATAGTTGGCGGAGCTAAATTTTTTTCTATTGATATATTTATTCGTTCTGTAAATATATCCCACTCGTCATAAGTGCCATCAAAGTGCTTGATTTTTTTGTCCTTAATTTCCCAAATAGTATTCGATATATTGCGTAAAAAGTACCTATCGTGGCTTACTATAAGCACCGTACCCTGATATTGTTTAATAGCATTTACCAAAATATTTATAGAAGAAATATCTAAATGGTTTGTCGGTTCGTCAAGTAACAGAAAATTAGCCCGCATAAGAATAACTTTTACTAAGGCTAGCCTAGCTTTTTCTCCTCCGCTGAGTACTTTTACTTTCTTCTGCACCTCATCACTTCCAAAAAGGAAACATCCTAAAAGTGTTCGTACTTCTTGGCTAGTACGCGTATTGGAGGTTTGCATTACCTCTTCCAGTACAGTATTGTTGAGGTTAAGGTGTTCTATCTGATGTTGGGCATAAAAAGCAAATGTTACATTATGTCCAAGAGTGGTTTTTCCTTCTATGTTTTTGTCTATTTCACCCACTATTCTAAGGAGGGTAGATTTTCCTACGCCATTTTCTCCTATAAGTGCTATTTTTTGCCCGCGAAGTATTTGTGCATGGGCATCTTGTAAAATAATATTATCGAGATATTTTTTGATTAGGTGGTTTCCTTCAAATACCATCTTTCCGGATTCCTTTTCTGTATCAAAGCGTACATGAATAGTTTTGTTGTCGGTTTCTGGAAGTACTATTTTTTCTAACTTATCTAATCGTTTCATAGCACTTTGTGCTTGTGTGGCTTTGCTAGATTTAGCACGAAATCGTTCTATAAATCGTTCTTGTTGTTGAATGAATTGTTGCTGATTTTCATATGCCTTTTGACGTAGTTCCATACGTTCTGTTTTTTGTAAATGATAATCGTTGTAATCACCTGTGTATTCAGTAAGTTTCCCAAGCTCTATTTCCACTATTTTATTTACAATTTGGTTAAGAAATTGCTGATCGTGGCTTACTGTAATTACTGTTTTTGGGTATGATACCAAATAGTTTTCAAGCCATTTTATGGTGGGTAAATCTAAATGGTTAGTAGGTTCATCGAGCATTAAAATATCTGGATTTTTCAAAATCATTTGTGCCAGAAAGGCACGCATACGCCAACCACCGCTAAAGGTGCTGATATTATTCTCAAACTGAGCTTTTTTAAAGCCTAATCCAAGCAATACTTTTTGGGTTTCTATTTCTTTATTTTTTTGGTTAACTCTAAGTTCTTCTATATGTACTAATTGATAGCTATATTGCAAAAGTTTTTCTTCAGAAGGATTTGCTGTTTGGTTTAAATTGGTTTCTAAAAGATGTAGTTCTTTCTCCAAAAGTTTTATTTCTTTAAGTAAAGGTAACGCTACCCAGAGTAGAGAATCTTCTAAATTAAGACTTAGCAAATCTTGATGAAAATAGGCAATGGATAAATCTTTACGTTTGTTGATACTTCCTTCACTTGGCGAATAGTCGTTATATATCAACCTTAAGAGTGTGCTTTTTCCTGCTCCATTTTTGCCTATAATACCTATTTTCTCATTTGGATTAATAGTCCAATTTATATTATCTAAAATTGTGCGTGCTCCTATGTGGTATCCTAAATTTGATATTTCTAACAACATATTTTTTCTAATTATTTATAAATCGTGTGTATTTTATCTTTAAAAAGCCAAAATTATATTCAAAAAGTGATAATAAAAAACGTTATACCAATCTCCACTTAGCATAGTTTAGCATAATTTTTTTTTCATTATTTTTTTCAAATTTTATCAAAGCAATAGGGCTATGTACGCTCCCTTCAATACGCAATACTTCACCAAACCCAAATCGGGAGTGTTCTATTTTGTCGCCTATATTAATTTTGGAGGTATCTTTTTCAGCTATAAAATTTGAAGAAATAGTATGTTCCACTATTTTAGGGGTAGTAGTTTTTTGAAACAAACCCGAAGTTTTTGCTTTTTCTTGAATAGCAGATTTATTAAATATACTAAACGAAGGAGAAAGGGTTTGCATTTTAAGCCAATGTTTGGGAATTTCTTGTATAAACCGACTGGATTCTGAAAGTTCTAACTTTCCAAATCGGTATCTTTTATTGCAAAAAGAGATAAAGAGATTCTTTTTTGCTCTAGTAATACTTACATAAAATAAACGGCGTTCTTCTTCCAAATCCTCCTTGTCCAAAATTCGTATAATATTGGGAAAAACCCCTTCCTCTACACCTACTATAAAAACATTTTCAAACTCCAACCCTTTGGCGGCATGTATGGTCATTAGTTTTACAGAATCGGCATTTTCTTTATCTTCATCGGCAGAGGTGAGTAAGGCGATTTGTTGCAGATATTCGGAAAGAGAGCGGTCTATTATTTCACCTTCTTCATTAATGGGTGTTTCAATAAATTCTTTTATAGAGTTTAAAAGTTCTTGTATATTTTCGTATCGAGCCACCCCCTCAGGCGTTTTGTCCATAAAAAGTTCTTTTACAATATGGGTATGTTTACCAATAGTATTTGCCAAATCATAAGCATTCATTTTGGGAATCTCACTTTGGAAATATTGTATCATGGTTACAAATTGAGTAATTGTTCCTGAGGTGCTATGTTTTAATGCTACAAGTGGTATATTTTCCAAAATATGCCAAATACTTTGGTTGAGCTCGTTGGCTTTAGTAAATATTTTTTCCAAAGATGTTTTGCCAATGCCCCGAGCAGGATAGTTGATAATCCGCTTAATAGCTTCATCATCATTAGGATTTATGACTAATCGTAAATAAGCTAAAAAATCTTTTACTTCTTTTCGTTGATAAAAACTTGTACCTCCATAAATGGTATAAGGAATATTTCTTCTACGTAGAGATTCCTCAAAACTACGACTTTGTTGGTTGGTACGGTAGAGAATGGCAAAATCATCATTCCTAAAATGATAACGGAGTTTATATTGCGTAATTCGCTGAGCTACAAACCTGGCTTCTTCCAAATCGTTTTGATGCTCTACCAAATCTATTTGCTCACCTTCTGGATTGTTGGTCCAAAGATTTTTGGGGAACTGTGCTTTATTGTTTTTTATTACTTCATTGGCAGCGCAGAGAATAGTTTGTGTGCTTCGGTAGTTTTGTTCGAGTTTTATAACTTTTACATCCGGATAATCTTTTTCAAACTCTAAAATATTAGCTATCGTAGCACCCCGAAAAGAATATATACTTTGAGCATCGTCGCCCACTACACAAATATTTTCATTTTTTGCCGCTAGGAGTTTTACTATAGCATATTGGGCAGGATTGGTATCTTGATATTCATCTACAAGGATATGTTCAAATTTGTGTTGGTATTTTTGCAATACAGCTGGGTTTTTTGTGAGTAAGAGATAAGTAAGATATAGCAAATCATCAAAATCCATAGCATTGTTTCTAAAACACTTGTCTACATATTGTGTATAGATTTTAAAAAATTCAGGTCTATTGGCAAGATCGTCTTCTGCTATTAAAAATCGGTTTTTCTCATATTGCTGACACCCAATAAGCTGATTTTTGAGCGAAGATATTCTAAAACTAATATTTTTAGGTTTATATATTTTATCATCTAACCCCATATCCTTGATGACCGATTTTAGTACACTCAAAGCATCATCGGTATCATAGATAGTAAAATTACTATTATATCCCAAATGGCTTGCTTCTATTCGGAGTATACGTGCAAATATGGAGTGAAACGTACCTATATATAGATTGCGTACATCGGTATTATCCAACATAGTTTCTATACGATATTTCATTTCTTTGGCGGCTTTGTTGGTAAAAGTGAGTGCTAAAATGTGAAAGGGCTGAATGCCAGAATAGAGAAGATGCACTATACGAGTAGTCAGTACTTTGGTTTTCCCACTGCCAGCACCGGCTATTATCATTAAAGGTCCTTTTAGATGTTGTACGGCTTCTTGTTGTTGGGGGTTTAGTGCTTTCAAATAATCTATTGACATAACCCCTGCAAAGTAAGTACTTTTTTAGTAATTGGAAGAACAACAATCTATTATTTGATTTATTTTCAAAAATAATGCTTTTTTCTATCATTAAAAGTATCCTGTTGGAAACAAGTAAAAATAACAAACCACTACTTAAAAAGTTTAAGTAGTGGTTTGTTATTTTTAATATAGAAATTAATTTATTCCTGTATGTATACTTCCAAAATTATACGGAATAGAATTTATACGTAGTATCTTCCCTTTCACAATATTAAAGAGGTTACTATACATAAACCTATATCTAAAGGCTTTAATGAAGACCTATTTGTCGGTATAATCATGGGGGCACCAAGCAGTAGGGCATTCCCATGGCAGATGGCAGGCGCGAATTGCAGGGATATAAACTTTTTTTTCGTAATTCATAACCGTGATTCCTGTATGTTTGTCTATTATTTTATATTTTAAGGTAGGTTGCCATCCAGCGTGGCACCATTCTTGTTTACCTGTTATACTGTCAACATGTTCATAGGATGAAGAGTTGCTGTTTTTTACTATAAATGTGATGTTTGGTTCTACCTTTGAGAAAAACTTATGTGTTTTCTTACCATCCAGGTCGATATGAAAACCACCCGCCCGCTTGTGCGTATATCCACCTTCAGCACGCTCAATCTCTCCCGGCACATACGTCACTTGATGCCTTCCTAGTTGTCTTTTTACTTGTTTGATTATTTTTCCTGTAGCATCTACCTTTTCTACATGGAGGGTAATATTTT
>JBOFDP010000086.1:0-4467 GCA_051647125.1 Chitinophagaceae bacterium
AAATTATCCAATAAATTACAACAATACTTTTTTACTAATCTTGATTTAGGGATTAAAACTATATTTGCTTCCCACTCTGAGGAAATTGATATTGTAAAACAAAAGATTCTTGATAATAAACCGCATGTTTCATGTTTATATATTTGTAAGGACTTATCTTATAAGGAAATTGATAGCTGGATAAGTTTTTGCGATGATAATTTAATAAAATTAAGAATTATTGTAAATGCTTCAATCCTTTTATTTATTACACAACCTATTATTTTAAATTATAATAATATTCCAATGATAGGACTTAATGATACACCTTTGGACAATGTAAATAACCAAATAAAAAAAAGACTATTTGATATTTTGTTTTCTTCATTAATATTAATTTTTATTTTAAGTTGGCTAATACCTATTGTGGCTATTCTTATTAAATTATCCTCTAAAGGTCCTGTTTTCTTTAGACAAAAAAGAAGAGGTCTACGTAATAAAGAGTTTAGAATATACAAATTTAGAACAATGAGGCTTAATCAGGTCTCAGATACTTTATTAGCTACTAAAACAGATTCTCGCATTACTAAAATTGGAAAGATACTAAGAAAAACAAGTATTGATGAAATCCCTCAATTTATTAATGTTTTCTTAGGCAATATGTCTGTTGTAGGTCCTCGCCCTTTTATGATTGGAGTTAATCAAGAATATAGAGATAAGATTAATAAATTTATAACAAGGCATTTGGTTAAACCAGGGATTACAAGTATAGCTTCTTTAAAATTTAGAGCAGGAACAAATCTTCATATTATGCAAGGAAAAATACGATTAGATAGGTTTTATATTTATAATTGGAGTTTTTCTTTAGATATTAAAATTATTATTAATACTATTTATGCCATACTTTTTAAGCGTGATGCTTATTAATAAAAAATATACTTATTTTGGCATAATTTATAAATTACTTCAATATATTTTATATTATCATGAAAGTACAATTGTTTATACCCTGTTTCATGGATCAGCTATTTCCCAATACCTCCCAAAATGTATGGAACATTTTGGAAACCTATGGTTGTGAAGTTATCTATCCTTTGCAACAGACTTGTTGTGGACAAGCTCCATATAATGCTGGCTATGAATTGGAAGCAACAAGAATTGGTAATCGATTATTGAAAAACTTTAATATTGATATTCCTGTGGTTTGTCCAAGTGCTTCCTGTACAGGATATATTAAGGAACATTTAATAAAAAACCTTATACATAGCACATCACCTTATAAAGAAATACAATTTTTTGAACTTACTAATTTTCTTGTTCATAAGCTTAAAATAATCATAACCAATATTTCTTTTCCGTATAAAGTTGCTTATCATACTAGTTGTGCTAGTCTTAGAGAATGCATAACCTGGAAAGATGGGATGACACTTCTAAATCAAGTAAAAGGGTTAGAGCTCTTAATGCTTAAAGACAATACTACTTGTTGTGGTTTTGGAGGTACTTTTTCCGTAAAATTTCCTGATATTTCCGCCTCTATGGGAGAAGAAAAAATATTCCATGCCATAGCTACTGGAGCAGAATATATTACTTCTCTTGATATGAGTTGCTTAATGCATTTACAAGGATTGATAGACAAAAAATCATTACCCATTAAAACTATTCATATTACAGATATTCTTACTGCAAATCTAAGTAACTAAGCAAATCTAAAGGATGCGTCCATACCATTTAATCGTTTGTACAAATCTACAGCATAAACATCCGTCATTCCTGTTATATATTCTAATATAATAAGTATTTGATAATAAGAAATTTCTGAATTATTTACTTCTTTATTACGATAAATTCGATATTTATTCAAATTTTCTATGTCATAAGTAATAGGAAGTAATCGTTTAATAGTATGATCTCGTTTAGATAATACTCGTTTATTATCAAGATAAATTTCACATAATGAATTTAGTAATTCATTTAATACCTTAAAGCCTGATATTTCTAAATATTGTGTAGATTGATGAGTATAAATAGTAGTACTTTTTTTCTTTAAGTTATCAATAGAGATAGCCTTCAAGGAATCTAGTAAAGTAACCTGCATCCTACCCTCTAAAATTGTAGATTCATATTCCATAAATACATTAGCACAAGCATTAATTAATAAATTAATAACTTTGGCTCTTAAATATCCTATATGTTCATTAGAATCTTTATGTTGTTTAAGTGTAGTTTGAATCTTTAATTTCTCTTGCTGATTTATTTGAAACTCATCAATAATGTTCATTAATAATTCTTGCAAGGTAGTAGTGTCTATAATATGAAGACGATGGGCATCTTCCAAATCTATAATATTATAACAAATATCATCTGCAGCTTCTAGTAAGTATACAAAAGGATGCCGCTTAATAAGAGAATCAGCACATAACCCAAATTGAAGGGCAATAGGCTTATAAAAATTCTTGTCTACTACCAAGAAACCACTTTTTTTATACGTCAAACTATTTTCTAAAAACCCTTTTTCTGCTATGCAAGGATATTTTACAATAGAAGCCAAAGAAGTATAGGTAAGCTCAAAAGGCTCATGAATCATAAGGTGTAAAGCCATAGCATTGCTTTCATACTGTAAAAAATCTTGTTGTTCAGATAGGGTTAAACCTTCTAAAAAATAACTATGTTTTTCAAAAAAATCTCGAATAGCATCTTCTCCAGCATGACCAAAAGGAGGATTTCCTATATCATGAGCTAAAGACGCAGTGGCTAGTACATGTTGTAATTCTTCTTTATAGAAAAATAATAAAGCTTCTTTTTTCTTTATCTGATTTTTCCATTGATATTTATTATCTAACTTATTGCCTACAATTTTTCCTAAAGAACGAGCTACTGAGGCTACTTCTAAGGTATGTGTAAGACGATTATGGACTAATATTGGACCTGGTAAAGGAAATACCTGCGTTTTATTTTGCAAACGCCTAAAATTACTAGAAAATATAATTCTATCATAATCTCTAATATAAGGGCTTCTGATATCTATATTATTACTTTTATGACCCACACGTTGAGAAGAAAATAGTCTTTCCCAAATTTCTGAAAAATTTATTATTGATTCCCCCATAATGCTTCTCTTCGTCAATAGGTATAAATTTTATTATAAAGATTGATACTTATTGAATAATTATTCTATAAAATTATATCCAAGTCATCCATCCAAAAGTATCTTCGGTTATTCCTAACCTAATATTAGTCAATTCTTGTTTAAGTTGATTGGGTAAAGTTTCTTTTGATAAATCTAAGTAGATAATTTCCTGATCACATTTTATTTGATTTATTTGGGTGATTACAGCAGCAGTCCCAGAACCAAAAGCAGCAGTAAGTTTACCTATTTTATAGGCTGCTAAAAGTTCTTTTTTAGAAATAGGACGTTCCTCTATTAATATATTTTTTTTCTTACAAATTTTTATAATACTATCACGTGTAATACCGTTCAGTATTGTTTTATCTTTTAAATCAGGTGTAACCAACACGTTATTAATCATAAAAAATACATTCATAGTACCTATTTCTTGTACATATTCATGAGATACATCATCTGTCCAAAGTATCTGATCATAGCCATATTCTTTAATAATTCTTTGTGTAGGAAATAAAGATGCGGCATAGTTAGCAGCAGCCTTAGTATATCCAAGTCCACCTTTAGCGGCTCTTGCGTATTCGTCTTCTACATATACTTTTACAGATTTGTCATAATAGTTGCCAACAGGAGAAGTAATAATCATAAAGTAATAATTTTCCGCAGGACGTACGCCTAAAAAATTATCTTTAGCAAACATAAAAGGACGAATATAAAGGCTATTCCCTGGTACAGGATTTACCCACTTTTTATCTACCTCTACCAATTGTTTTATGCCTTCTATAAAAATATCTTCATCTAAGGTAGGCATGGCTAAACGATAAGCAGAAAGATTGATTCTTTGGCAATGATCTTTAATTCTAAAAATACCTATTTTATCTTGTTTTTTAGAAAAAAATGCTTTCATACCTTCAAAAATAGATTGCCCATAATGAATCGTAGCATTTCCTGGCATAATAGAGAATGCTTCATAAGGTATAATTTTAGGGCTACCCCATTTTTTATTCTCATAAATGGAAACCAGGATATGGTCTGAAAAAAAATTTCCAAAACCCGAATGCTTTAATTCTTCTATATTAAAACGACTTTTAGCAACCCATTCTACAGGATATAAATTCTTCATAAGAATAATTTTCTCAAAGATACAAGATTCATATAATTTATGTTAAAATATTTTATAATTCTATTTATATTGAAGAAAATACTATAAAATTTATTCATAAAGAAAAAGTTACAAAGATGTAATTTTGCAATATGACGGAAAATATGGAAAAGAAAGTCTGGGAAATAACAGGAATGACTTGTGCTTCTTGTACATTAAGTATTACCAAAATTTTAGAAAAAAATGGAGCTAAAAATATACATAT
>JBOFDP010000087.1:0-8122 GCA_051647125.1 Chitinophagaceae bacterium
TTTTGAGCGACCAAGCGATGATTAAAGAATCGTATAAAAGAGAATTGATAGAATCAAATATTTTATTTGAAGAAAATAATCATAACATAGAAAAAATTTTACATGCTGATGAAGTAATAAAAAGCCCTGGTATTGCCGATAACATAGAACTGGTAAAACAAATAAAAGCTAGAAAAATACCCATTATTAGTGAAATAGAATTAGCTTATCGGCATATGAATAAGAATAGTAAAATTATCGCTATCACCGGCAGTAATGGAAAGACTACTACCGCTACTTTAATTTATGAAATTTGTAAGCATGCAGGTATAAACTGTGCTTTGGTGGGGAATGTGGGTTTTTCGTTTGCAAAACAAGTGGCACTTGATACTAAAGATATATATGTATTAGAGGTAAGTAGTTTTCAATTAGATGATTCTTATACATTTAATCCATATATTGCAGTGCTTCTTAATATTACCCCAGATCATTTAGATAGGTATAATTATGTTTTCCAAAAATATGTAGAATCCAAATTTAGTATCATAAAAAATCAAACACCAGAAGATTACTTTATTTATTTTTCGGATGACCCTATTATACAAAAAAATATTTCAGAATATAAACATATTTTAAATCAAAAAATTACATTTACTATGAATAATAATTTTAAAGAAAACGGATTTTTGCAAGGGGATGATTTTATCGTTCAAATGAATAATGAGCGAATAGAAATGTCAGTATATGATTTAACCATTAAAGGAAAACATAATCAACAAAATACGATGGCAGCCACCGCTGCAGCTATGGCAATGAATATTCGTAATCCTAAGATTAAAGAAGCTATTTTAGCATTTAATAATTTAGAACATCGTATGGAATTTGTGGCTTGTGTACGTGGTGTAGAATTTATTAATGATAGTAAAGCTACTAATATTAACTCTACATGGTTTGCCTTGGAAAGTATAAAAAAACCGACTATACTTATTATAGGAGGGCAAGATAAAGGGAATGATTATTCTATCATTATAGATTTGGTTAAAGAAAAAGTAAAAGCTATTATTTGTATGGGGGTAGATAATACTAAAATACATGCTTCTTTTGGGGTACTGAATATTCCCATAGAAAATACCTTGAGTGCCCAAGAAGCTGTCCAGAAAGCATATGCTTTAGCGGATAAAGGAGAGGTTGTATTATTGAGTCCTGCATGTGCAAGTTTTGATTTATTTAAAAATTATGAGGATAGAGGAAAGCAGTTTAAACAAGCGGTAAAAGGATTATAAAATTATAGTTTGATGAATAGTTTAAAAATATTTTTTAAAGGTGATATTACCATTTGGCTAATTGTATTTTTACTTGGATTAATTTCTATTATAATTATATATAGTACTACTGCAAATTTGGCATATCATAATAAGAAAGATACTATGTTATACTTATTTAAGCAATTTTCTTTGGTCTTGATTGGATTTTTTTTGATGTATTGGATTCATCGTCAGGATTATAATATATTTGCAAGGTTTGCTAAAGTGGTATTTTATTTTTCTATATTACTTGTATGTTCAACTTATTTTATTGGCATAAAAGTTAACGATGCTGCACGGTGGATTAGACTTCCCGGCTTGGGACTTACTATTCAACCTTCTGAATTTCTAAAAATTGCTTTGTTTATTTATTTAAGTAAATTATTGAGTCTAAAACAAGAGGTAATAAACGACTTTAAACATGGATATCGTCCTTTGATTATACCTATTGCACTTACTTGTTTTGTTATTGCTCCTTCTAATCTTTCTACGGCATTGATGATAGGAGGAGTATCTCTTATCATTTTATTTATTGGAGGAGCTAGAATAAGGCACTTATTACTTACAATATTAGTAGCTTGTATTCCTTTATTAATATTAATTGGATTTGCAACAGTGGCACATAGCAATCCTACTATAGAACAAAAGATTACTAAATTAGCACGTTTCGGAACATGGATAAATAGAATAGAAAATTTTATGTATGAGGATACTGATGTATACGATCAGGCGAAGCAAGCAAATATAGCTATTGCCAAGGGAGGTATTGTGGGTAATGGACCTGGTAACAGTGAACAGAAAACCTTTTTGCCTAATCCATTCTCAGATTATATTTTTTCAATTTTTATAGAAGAATATGGTTTGTGGGCAACATTTATACTGGTCTTAATATATTTGCTTTTTATGTTTAGATCTATAGCAATATTTAAAAAATGTAAATATTCATTTGGAGGATTTTTAGTCATTTCTATTAGTGCAGGATTTGTTATTCAAGCTTTGCTGAGTATGATGGTTAATGTAGGCTATCTCCCTGTTACGGGGGTTGCATTACCTTTTCTTAGTCTGGGAGGAACTTCATATCTTCTTACTTGTTTTTCTATTGGTATTGTTTTGGGGGTGGCTAATAAAATTAACAACCATAGGAGTCTTGATAAACCAGATTTTATAGAGTTCAATAATATTAAAAATGATTATAGAGAGGAAGATGAGGTTATTATAAATTCACAAATGCAAAAATTATGAAAATATTAATATCAGGTGGCGGTACAGGAGGGCATATATTTCCAGCAATTGCAATTGCAGATGCTTTAAAATTAGAGGATAGAACTATTCAGATTTTATTTGTAGGTGCTAAAGGTAAAATGGAGATGAAAAAAGTTTCTCAAGCGGGGTATACTATTAAAGCATTGAATATATCAGGACTGCAACGTAAAAATTTCTCTTCTAATCTGAGTTTGCCATTTAAAATGTTGATAGCATTTTTTGAAGCTATGAAGATAATATGGAAATTTAATCCTGATGTTGTAGTGGGAGTAGGAGGATATGCGAGTTTTATGGTTTGTAGAGTGGCTCAGTTATGTGCTATACCTACATTGTTGTTGGAACAAAATGCATTTGCAGGAAAAACTAATGCTATATTAAGCAAACGTGCAAAATGTATTTGTACAGCTTTTGATAAAGTAGAAAATTTATCTAAAAAGGTTACTTTAAAAATTGTAAAAACAGGCAACCCAATTCGTCAGAGTATTACTAACAATAAATACAATTTATCAATAGAAAGAAAAAAATTACAGCTGTTAGAAGATCAAATGGTTATATTGGTTATCGGTGGTAGTCAAGGAGCTTTAAATATGAATAAAGCTATATGGGGATTATTACCTTTCTTTCGTCAGCATCGTCTTCAACTTATTTGGCAAACGGGAAAAACTTTTTATAAAGAGGCATTGGATATATCTAAAGTGTTTGATTTTATAAAAGTGTTTGATTTTATAGAAGATATATCTAAAATATATGCAATAGCGGATATTATAATATCTAGAGCCGGGGCTATAACTCTTGCGGAGATATGCGTAATAGGTAAGCCTACTATTTTTATTCCTTTGCCTACAGCTGCAGAAAATCATCAATATTTTAATGCTAAAGTACTTGCAGAAAATGAAGCTGCTTTAGTTATAGAAGAAAAAAATATAGATACTTTATCCTCCGTATTATTGAGTTTGATACAGGATAAAAATAAATGTAGTATTTTGAGTAGTAATATAAAAAAATATGCTATACAAGATGCGGATAAAGCAATTGTAAAGCATATTATAAAACTTAAAAAATAATTATTTATGAAATCCTTACAAGACATACATCGAGTTTATTTTATAGGCATAGGAGGCATAGGGATGAGTGCTTTAGCAAGTTTTTTTTATCAACAGGGGATAGAAGTATTTGGCTATGATAAAACCTGTAGTCATCTTACCCATAATTTGCAAAAGCAAGGTATTGATATTCATTATGAAGATGATGTTAGTCGAATTCCTAAAAATATAGATTTAATTATTTATACTCCTGCTATCAAAGCTCCTGAAACTAATATATTAGCGTATTGTATAGATCAAAAAATGGATATATTAAAGCGAAGTCAAATATTAAGACTGATTACTGAAAATATGCAAACAGCATGTATTAGTGGTACTCATGGAAAGACTACTATAAGCACAATGACAGCACATGTTTTAAGAGATACTGGGTTTGGTTGCAATGCTTTTTTGGGGGGAGTATCTGTAAACTATAATATTAATTTTTGGTCTGATAAAAATAAATTCTCTGTAATAGAAGCTGATGAATATGATCGTTCATTTTTGCAATTATTTCCTACGATTGCCACTATTTCTGCTATGGATGCTGACCATTTGGATATTTATCATACCGTGCAAGAAATGCAAAATGCGTATATACAATTTACACACCAAATACAATCCAACGGTTTGTTGATTTATAAATATGGTTTATTAAGAAAAGAAGAGTTTGGCGGAGATAGAAAATTAACCTATCATTTGGTAGATAAGCAGGCAGATATTTTTGCAAAGAATATTTTAATTAAGAATAATACTTATTATTATGATGTGCAAATTAAGGGAAAAATTATCAAAAAATTTGAATTACATGTTCATGGAAAATATAATATTGAGAATAGTTTAGTGGCTATTGCTATTGCTTATGAGTTAGGTATAGAGGAAGAAAAAATAAAAAAAGCTATTGCTACTTTTAAAGGAGTAAAGCGTCGATTTGAATATTATATGAATAGCAAGAATCAGATTTTAATTGATGATTATGCACATCACCCTAAAGAAATTGAAGCCTTTATTAAAGGGCTACATGATTTTTATCCAGAGAAAAAAGAATTATTGGTATTCCAACCTCATTTGTATACGCGTACTAGAGATTTTTCTACTGAATTTTCGTCAGTATTAGATCAAGCTTATGAGGTCATATTATTACCTATATATCCTGCAAGAGAACTACCAATAGGGGGTATAAATTCAGAAATGATAATGCAAAAAATGAAACATAAAAGAGTACAAATATTATCAAAAGAAATGTTTTTAGAATATGTAAAGAATTATAAACACAAAGTAATTGGGATGGTAGGTGCGGGTGATATAGAATTACTATTAGAACCTGTAAAAAAAATTTTATTAAAGAAGCAATAAGATGAGTTTTATTAAACAATATAAGCAGTATATAATGATTATAATATTGGTTATTTTCATTGTTTTCATATTTTTTTATGTCAACTCAAGTTATAGTAAAAATTATTATAAAGATGTACAGATTAGTATAAAAGGGAATACATCATATCTTGTAGAAAAGGATATTAAAAATAAAATTTTTAATACAGGAAACAAGGCTTTAATGAATATATCTATTCGTGATATTAGTTTGAAGGCTATAGAGAAAAAGATAGAGCAAGATCCATGGGTAGATAATGTTCATGTGTACCGAGATGTGCAAGGAATATTGCATGTTGATATTGTGCAAAAAACTCCTGTATTGAGGGTATTTACAATAGAGGGAAATTCTTTTTATCTTGATAAACAAGGTAATCATATTCCTCTTTCGTTGTATAACGTAGCTAATGTACCTGTGTGTACAGCCTATCCTTTGTATTTTAATGAAAATAATGATAAGATTTTTGTTGCAGATGTACTAGATTTGCTTACATTTACAGAACAGGATGATTACTTGACAAATTATATTTCTTATATTAATGTGATGGATTCTTCTTCTTTAGAAATTATTCCTAAAACAGGCACTCCTATTGTGCGTGTGAAAAGAAGAGATTCTAAAGAACAAATTGTAAATAAGATAAAAAATTTTTATTTACAAGTAATTCCTAATGTAGGTTGGAATTATTATACTTATATTGATTTAAGATTTGACAATGAAATTATTGCTTTAAAAAAAACAAGTATAAAATAAATTTGAATATGGATATAAAAAATAAACAAATTCAACAGCAAGAAATGGATATACAAGAATTTCCGATAGTTGTAGGGCTTGATATAGGTACGACAAAAACAGTTATTATGGTTGCTCAAAAAACGATAAATAATAAAATAGAGATTATTGGTTTTGGTCGTTCTGAAGCGGATAGAGGAGCTGTAAAAGGAGGCGAGGTTATTAATGTTCATGATACGGCATTCTCTATTAAAAAAGCTTTAGAGGCATGTGATACTCATTGTCGTGAGAATAATATAGATTTGAAGATTGAAGATGTTTACGTTGGGATTTCTGGTAAACATATTAAAACTACATCTACACATGATAATATTATTAGAAAAAATCCGAATACTACTGTTACTAAAGAAGAAATATTTGAATTTATAGAATCACAATATAAAATGTATGTACCTAACAATACAAAAATTGTAGATGTTATCCCTTCAAATTTTGAAGTAGACCAACGCCCTGTAAAAAAAGTAGAGGGAACTTGTGGGATTCGATTAGGAGCTAACTTTCATATTATAACAGCAGATGAAGATGCAATGAGAATGATTAATTTATCAGTAGAACAAGCAGGGCTAAAAACTGTAGATTTTGTATTGCAACCTTTGGCATCTAGCAATGCTGTACTTTCTCCATATGACATGGAAATTAATGTGGCTATTGTTGATATTGGAGGTGGTACTACAGATATTACGGTATTTAATGAAGGAGAAATATATCATACCGCAGTTATCCCAATAGGAGGTACTAATTTTACCCATGATATTCATAGAGGATTAAAACTTTCTTTATATGAACAAGCAGAAGAGATAAAAAAACGTCATGGAGGTGTATTGCCAGAAATGATAGACTCTAATAAATATATTGTTATTCCTGCCTTGAAACCATTATTACCCAAAAAAGAGATTAAAATAAAAGTATTAGCCGAAATTATGAAGGAACGTGCATTAATTCTTTTAGAAACTATTTATCAAGAACTTTATAGTGTCGGATTATCTGATAATAGTTTGAGTTGTATTATTTTAACAGGAGGAGGATCCCAACTACAACATTTAAAAGAGCTAGCAGAATTTAAATTTGGAGTACCAGTACATATAGGAATACCGGATGAACATTTAGCCACCGGTCATATCGATCAATTTAAAGATCCTTCTTATGCTACTTGTATTGGATTATTATTGGAAGGCTTTAAAGATGATGAAAAAAAGAGTATGTTTATAAACAAAACTTCTACTCAACAAGAACATCAAATAGCTACTACTTCTTTAGTTGATAATGGGGAGAAGCAGCAGAGGAAACCATTTTTCTCACTTAGTGAAAAATTAAATCAATTAATAAAAAAAGGTATATTAAATACTTTTGGAGATGGTGATATTTCTAATAAATCATTTTAAAAAATACATGCATTATGAATACAATGTATAACTCTCAAAATATAAAAAGTAATATGATAAAAGTAATAGGTATAGGCGGCGGTGGATGCAATACCGTCAATTATATGCATGATAGCTTTACCACTCAAGGAATAGATTTTATTTTATGTAATACGGATAACCAAGTATTAGAATCTTCTACCATTCATCATAAAATACAATTGGGTACTAATACTACCGAGGGCTTGGGTGCAGGAGGAGATATTGAAGTAGGAGAAAAGGCTACGGAGGAGTCCATCGACCAAATTCGTACTATATTAGACCCTAAAACTAAGATGGTATTTATTGCTACTACTTTAGGAGGTGGTACTGGTTCTGGAGGGGCACCTGTGGTTGCAAAAATTTGTAAAGAAATGGGTATTCTTACTGTGGCTATTGTTACTCGCCCTTTAAGTAAAGGCTCTAAATTACAAATTATTAATGCGGAAAAAGCTATAGAATTACTTAGAGAATATGCAGATACTTTATTGATTATTTCCAATGATAAACTTATTAAACATTATGGTACTCAAAAAATGAGTGAGGCATTTAAAAAAGCAGATGATGTATTAGCAAATTCTGTGCAAAGTATAGTTTCTTTAATTACTACTAAAGGATATATTAATGTGGATTTTGCTGATGTGAGAAAGGTTATGATTAATGGAGAAACGGGGATGTTTGGCATGGCAAAAGCTAATGGAGAGAATAGAGCATTGAGGGCTATTGAAGAAGCCATATCTTGTCCTTTATTAGATTATGAAGATATTGCTGGTGCAAGGTGGGCATTAGTAAATATTGCGACACCTATTGGAGAGCATGAAGTTACGTTTGAAGATATTCAATCTATTCAAGATTTTATCATTCAAAAAACAGGAGAAGAGACAGAAATAAAGATAGGAATTACTTATGATGAAATATTAGAAGACTATA
>JBOFDP010000088.1:0-2363 GCA_051647125.1 Chitinophagaceae bacterium
AGCTACTGAAAATTCATCAAAAATAATTATATCTCTTTTATTTAAATACCAATGTATTTGAGATAAGACAAATGCTGTAGAGCTATATAAATCTGCATCTAAATGTATAATTTTACAAAAAGAAGTATCCTTTAAAATATGAATATTTTCTTGAACAAAAGTATGTAGTGTGTCTTGAAATAAACACGATCTCCCTCAATTTTTAAATCTATACTATTCATATCACCTTTTTTAAAATGGCCCCATTTTTCTGGAAGTCCTTCAAAAGTATCAAAACCATAGAAAAAAGATTCTTGACAATAATTTTTATTTATCCAATATTGTAGTGATGATCCATTAGCTACACCAAATTCCATATAAATAATTTTTTTTGATTCTATTTGTAGGTGTTTTATTACAAAATCATATACTAAAAATCTCTTGCTATAGTTTCTTTTGAAACTGTAAAAATCACAAAATAAAAGATCCTTTTTATTTTTGTATATCCACAAAATTAATAAATTGAAGTGTGATACAAAAAGCATTAACTTATTTAATGGAAAAAGGATTAAAGTAATCGGTATATATAAAAGAAGATCTTTAAGGAATTTTATTATTTTCATTATTGTTTAATTTATTTATTGCAATAAAAAAAGTACTTAGAAAGATTTGGGCTTCATTCCCAAATAATACATCATAAAAGAGAGTACATCTCCTTCATCATCTATCCATTTTTCTATAGGTTTTCCTCGCCCATGTCCTGCATTGCTGGTTAGTTTAAGAACAATGGGGCTATTTGCAGTAGCTTGTGCCATTTGCAAACGAGCAACAAACTTAAATGAATGTGCTGGGACTACTCTATCATCATGATCCGCAGTTACCACCATTGTTGCAGGATAGGAAGCTCCTACCTTAATATTATGATAAGGAGAATATTTATAGAGGTGATAAAATTCATTTTCTTTTTCACTACTTCCATATTCTGTTTTCCATCCCCATCCTACTGTAAATAAATGATAACGAAGCATATCTAACACCCCCACCTGAGGTAATGCTACGCGAAATAAATCTGGACGTTGCGTAAGACAAGCTGCTACTAGTAACCCTCCATTAGAACGTCCACTAATAGCCAATTTAGAATGTGAGGTATATTTTTGATTAATCAGATATTTGGCAGCATCTATAAAATCATTAAATACCTTTTGCTTATTCTCAAGCATACCTGCTTTATGCCATTTTTCCCCATACTCACTACCTCCTCTTATATTGGCAACTGCATAAATACCCCCTTGACTCATAAAATACAACATCGCTGGAGAAAATGAAGGTGTAATAGCAATATTAAAACCCCCATATCCATAAAGTAAGGTAGGATTATTCCCATTCATCTCAATACCTTTTTTGGCAGTAATAAACATAGGAATTGTAGAAGCATCTTCAGCAGTAAAAAATATTTGTTTAGTTTCATAATCTTTAAGATTAATATCTCTGATTGTAGTCGAAAAATGTAAGGTAGATTTTCCTGTTTGTATATGGTAGGCATATATACTGGGAGGGATGGCAAAGGAAGTAAATGAATAAAAAATAATTTCATCAGAAGGCTTACCTTCAAAGCCTGCTATAGTACCTATATTAGGTAAGTCTATTACTCTTATTTTTTTACCTTGATAGGTATATTGAGCAATAGAAGAAACTACATCTTTTAAATAATGAGCAAACAATTGCTTTCCTACGGTAGTTACTCGTTGCAATGCATAGGGTTGCTCTGGAATGATAGTTGTCCAATTTTTTTTATGTATACTTTTAGGGTCAATAGCTACAACTTTATAATTAGGAGCATCTGTATTAGTACGTACTAATAATAGATTACCTTGATTGTCTACAACAGAAGATTCTGTATCAAAACCTTTAATTAGAGTGGTATATGTAGTTTGTTTTTCTTTAAGATTACGCACTAAAATTTTATTTCCACTTGTCCCCTGACTAATAGAGAGAATTAAAAAACTTTCATCCTCTGTTATAGTCGCATAAACATATTGCAAAGGATTTTTTTTATCTTCATATACCAATATATCTTTAGCCTGAGTACTACCTATTTTATGATAATATATTTGTTGAGATTTATTTTGATGTGAATATTTTTTGCTTTCATTAGGATTCGGGAATCGGCTATAATAAAACCCCAAATCTCCTATCCAGGCAATATTGCTAAATTTGAGATAATTTAATGTTTCTTGCTGTAAAATATCTTTTGTCATAGTATTCATAACATACAATGTCTGCCAATCACTACCGGCATTGGATATAAGATATGCAATATATTTTCCCGTTTTAGAAAAATAATATCCACTAAGTGCCACAGTACCTTCCGAAGACCATTTATT
>JBOFDP010000089.1:0-4710 GCA_051647125.1 Chitinophagaceae bacterium
AGCGAGAAGAGTAATTTCTTTTTGATCGTATTTTGAAAGGAGCAATTCATTGATTTCTTGTTCGGTAAAACGTTGCATTTTTTTACCCGTATTATACGAATAGGCACCCGCAATACGAGCATATAGTAAACGAAAAAAATCATATATTTCTGTAACTGTACCTACCGTAGATCGAGGATTTCTATTGGTTGTTTTCTGTTCTATAGAAATTACTGGGGAAAGTCCTAAAATTTGCTCTACATCAGGACGTTCTATTTCTCTCATAAATTGGCGTACATATGAACCAAAAGTTTCCATATATCTCCTTTGCCCTTCAGCATAAATAGTATCAAAAGCCAAAGAAGATTTTCCACTACCGCTCAATCCTGTAATTACTACCAACTGATGATGAGGTATTTTGACATCAATATTTTTTAGGTTATGCATTTTAGCACCTTCTACTAAAATAAATGAATTAGACATAAGCACACAAATTTAATCTTTTTCTTAGTTTTTCTATCAAAATAAAATTAAATACACATTTACAAATATCCAATTTGAGGGAATCTATTTTCATAATACTAAAGGCAAAAAGCAATTTTAAAAAACCATTCCACTTTACAATAAAAATTGTATTTTAGCACCCGTTATGGAAGCTATAGTAGAATATAATGATGATTCCATTAGGAGTTTAGATTGGAAAGAACATATACGATTACGTCCTGGAATGTATATAGGAAAATTGGGAGATGGAAATAGTCCTGATGATGGTATTTATGTATTGCTAAAAGAAGTAATAGATAATTCTATTGATGAATATACCATGGGCAATGGCAAGCAAATAGAAGTAACTATTACAGAAGGTACTATACGAGTAAGAGACTATGGAAGAGGCATTCCTTTAGGCAAGGTAGTAGATGTAGTTAGTAAGATGAATACAGGAGGCAAATATGATAGTAAAGCCTTTCAAAAATCAGTTGGTCTAAATGGGGTTGGAACAAAAGCAGTCAATGCCTTGAGTTCCTATTTTAAAGTAAGTAGTGTTCGAGATGGTATTATAAAAGTGGTAGAGTTTGCTAAAGGCAGCCTTAGTAAAGAATATAAAGAAGAAATAACGAAGGAATCTAATGGAGTAGAAACTATATTTACTCCTGACAATAATATTTTTAAAAACTACAAATATGTAGAAGAATTTGTTGAAAAACAAATCTGGAATTATTGCTATCTCAATGCTGGGCTTACCTTTGCTTATAACAACAAAAAATTTGTCAGTAAAAACGGTTTGTTAGATTTACTTCAACACTATGTCAATGCTGAAGATCTACGTTATCCTATCATTCATATAAAAGGGGAAGATATAGAAATAGCACTTGCTCATAACAATGATTATGGAGAAGATATTTTTTCTTTTGTAAATGGACAATATACAACACAGGGAGGCACACATCAGCAAGCTTTTAGAGAAGGATTTGTAAAAGTAATACGTGATTTTTATAAAAAAGATTATGATGCTATTGATATAAGACAAAGTATTGTTGCTGCCGTTTCCGTACGAATACAAGAGCCTATATTTGAATCACAAACCAAAACAAAACTGGGTTCACTAAATATTTTTGAAGGAGGACCTACAATGAGAAGTTTTCTATATGATTTTTTAGCAAAAGAATTAGACAACTATCTACACCGTAATTCTTCTTTAGCAGAAGCACTACGCAAACGCATAGAACAAAGTGAGCGAGAAAGAAAAGAACTTGCAGGTATTAAAAAAATAGCTCATGAGCGAGCTAAAAAAGCGAACTTACACAATAAAAAATTACGAGACTGTAAAATACATCTCAATGAAGATATTTCGACTAAAAAGAAAGAGGGATATAGGTTTCTACAAGAACAAAGTACCTTATTTATTACAGAAGGAGATTCTGCAAGTGGCTCTATTACAAAGGCAAGAAATGTAGAAACACAAGCTGTATTTAGCTTGCGAGGGAAACCCCTTAACAGCTTTGGAATGAACAAAAAAATTGTATATGAGAATGAGGAGTTTAACCTTCTACAGCATGCCCTTAATATAGAAGATGGACTAGAGGGGTTAAGGTATAATAAAATAATTATCTCTACAGATGCTGATGTAGATGGTATGCATATAAGACTATTAATAATGACCTTCTTTCTGCAATTTTTTCCTGATTTGGTAAAACGTGGACACCTCTATATATTAGAAACTCCTTTGTTTAGAATTCGAAATAAAAAAGAAACTATCTATTGTTATAATGAAGAAGAAAAATTGATAGCTATAAAAAAGTTAGGTAATCAGCCTGAAATAACCCGCTTTAAAGGTTTAGGAGAAATTTCTCCTGATGAATTTACTCAATTTATAGGAGAAGATATGCGAGCGCAATCCGTATTTCTTAATAATGAAGAACATATACAACAATTACTCAATTATTACATGGGAAAAAATACAGGAGAAAGACAAAATTTTATTATCTCAAACCTAAAAGTAGAACTTGATAAAATAGAAGAAATACCCTCTGTAGCAAATAACAAATAAAATATATGTTGGAAATAAACATCCTAAAAAAAATGGTACTTTATTGATGTCAATGAAAATGTAGAAACTTTACAACAAGGATTACCTAATTTAAGTAATAGTCTTCTTATTTCCCTTAAAGAACAACCTATCCCGATTGAGTAGTACCACGATAGCTGATATATAAATATCGTAACCAATAACCCAAAGATGCCCCCACTACACTTACTAAACCGCCTATCCCTCCTGTTATTAGAAAAGGAATAAAAATAAATTCTTCAACTCCCCAGAGAGAAACCATTTTTTGCAACAAAAGGTGTTGATTATTTATACTCAAATACAAGGCTATTCCCCCCCAATTAATAAAAATACTCAAGAAACTAAGTATCAGCATAGGTATATATTGAGGAAATAATAAAAAAGACAATATTCCACTAACTATAGCTATTATCCACCATGAAAAAAATAATTCCATAGCAAAACTCAACAATATATTTAATATAAAAAATAAGGTTAATTTCATACATTTATTTTTTAAAAATCAGCCTGTTATAATCCCCGTTGATCATATCGCCTTCACCATACATAGTCAGTGGATAATACACCTGCTTATTCCAATCGGCTATATTACTTTCATAATAAAAACTACCAGGATTACCACTCTGACCGCCAAATAACATCCCCCAAGCCTTCCCCTTATCAGAAATATCTACTATCATCCTCCAAGTTACACCTACATGATTATCATATGGTAAAATACTATATCTACTCCCATACGTATTATACGAAGTAAGAGAAGTAAGGTCAGAAACAATATGTTTTGAAAAGAATTGTGTTAAAGACCTATACCATTGACTATTGTTTCTATTGCTATTGGCAATATCTTTTGCAATAGAAACAAAAGAGGAGGATATAGTAGATTTTTTTATTTTAAAATTCTCATATAATGACACTAACGTTATATCCTCTAAAGGCACCATCAAGGTATCTTTTAATTCAAGTTGTAATGAAGATATTACATTATCATAAAATAACTGCCACCATTTATTAAAAACTACTTTCGAAAAAGGAGAATTATCCGTATAATCCCATTTTTTTAAACTATCAAAAACAAATAATACCTCAGCAGATAAAGTTGCTCTATCTATATTAGGAAAAAAAATATCTTCCATTACTTTCTTAGCAAAAGGATTATAAGTATTAGATAATATCAACTTTAAGGAAAAAAAATCCCACTCGTCAAAAGTTGGTATAGTGCCATTAAACAATGCTGATCGGTAAATATCAAACCTTCTACCCAAATAATAAGGGTATCTTTTATCGGCAGGAATTTGATTAGTAGTTACTATAAAATTATTAATAGGATTAACAATAGATATATTTTGTTCTGTAGGAATTTTTTTTGTCTTATATAAATTATTCTCTCCTGGTAAAATAAAATCTCCTTGAGCATACCATTTGGCAGATAAATTTCCTGTTTGTACATTACCTATTTTTCCAGTTTTATCAACAAATGTAATATTTAAATTCATTCCTGTAAAAGTATTGACTAACATTTCAAAATCTTCATAAGATTTAGATAAATTTAAAGCATAATAAGGGAGTATATCACTATGAGTAGTATCATGTAGTAACCAATTGGTAGCATATCCATAACTGGTATTGTTATAAGTCAAAGAAGGATCAAACGTAATAGGACCCCAAACAGAATAAAACACCGTATCTATACAAGGTTTTTCACCTTTTATAAGAATAGATTCCACCTCATATATAGCCTCTTTCCAGTGATTATCATACCAATATTGAGATTTCTTGAAAGGATTTAATGTTAATCTATAGTAATCTTTCATATCTCGATTAGTAGTGGCTATAGACCAAGCAAAATCTTTACCAAAACCTTCTATTATAACAGGTACTCCGGGCAAAGTAATCCCATATAAATCTACCATGTCCGAAGATATTTGCATTTCATACCACCTATTAGGCAGTTCTAATTTTCCTGTAGTAAAATTTGCTAACATAGGAAAACGAGAGTTGGTTTTTTTCCCTCCTATTGCTAAATTAGTACTCTCTTTCTCATAAAATACATTTGGATTATATACGGGTTGGGGTATTAATTGCTTCTTATTAAATAACAGAAACTCTTCTATATCCATAGTAGCAGGTTTATTTATTATAGAAGTAGGATTAATATAATCATATCC
>JBOFDP010000090.1:0-5346 GCA_051647125.1 Chitinophagaceae bacterium
ACAAGGGTGTTTTGTAAGCACAAATAAGACCTCTTGAAGAGTTGACTATACCTCCAATGCCTTCTTTATTAAAACATACTTTTAAATCTTGAGCATTACCCCCTTGAATACCATAACCAGGTATAAGAAAAAACGTATGTTTTAATATTTTTCGTAATATCGTGGCTTGTTCTTTATGTGTAGCTCCTATTACAGCTCCCACATTGCTATATCCATATTTACCTATAGTAGATTTTCCCCATTTGGATACCCATTTTCCTATGTATTCAAAAATAGTTTCCCCTGAAGATAAGGTTTTATCTTGTAATTCATTACTTGAGGGATTAGATGTTTTTACTAGTATGAAAATTCCTTTTCCTTCTTTTGTAAAAGGAATAATTCCGTCAGATCCAAGATATGCATTGACTGTTAAAAAGTCAGAAGGGAAAGCCTCAAAAGATTTTTTGTTAATTAGTGTTTTTCCTAAAAAAGCTTTTGCATAACAGGAAGCCGTGCTTCCAATGTCATTACGTTTAGCATCAGCAATAATTATAAGTCCTTTTTGCTTTGCATAAAGTAAAGTATCATAAAAAGTTTTTAATCCCCAATAGCCATACATTTCATAATAGGCTATTTGGATTTTTACAGCAGGTACAAGGTCATGGATGTGGTCAATAATATGTTTGTTAAATTCTAAAATAGCGTTGGCAGCAGTTTTAAGATCATGAGCTTGTTCTTTTAGTGCTGGAGGCAAATAATCAAAATCAGTATCTAACCCTACACAAGTAGGGTTTTTCATGGATATAATTTTTTCTATTAGATTATCTATAATCATTAGGCGGGGTTTTGGCAAATATAAGCAAGGTAATCCTGATTTATATTAATATGCAAATAGTATATATTTTTATATTCTTATCTTTTTGAAGAATGTTGATATTTTATATCTCCGTCTACAATAGTATATGCTATTTCTCCATATACTTTATATCCATGAAAAGGTGTATTTTTTCCTTTAGATAAAAACATATTTTTATCAATCGTATATTCTTTATTAATATCTGCAATGGTAATATCCGCAACACTTCCTATAGTTAAAGATCCTCCCTCTAAATTAAGAATTTTTGCAGGGTTTGTACTCATTAATTGGGCAATTTGAGTAAGTGAAAGTATGCCTGCTTTATAGAGGTAGGTAATGCAGAGTGCAAAAGAAGTTTCAATACCACTTATTCCGAATGCCGCTAACTGATATTCTATATTTTTCTCATCTTGGTGATGAGGAGCATGATCTGTAGCTATGGCATCAATAGTACCATCTTTTAGACCTATCTTGATAGCCTCAATATCTACTTGTTCTCGTAATGGAGGAAACATTTTACTCTGGGTGTTAAAGTTTAAAACTTCTGCATCACTTAGGATAAAGTAATGAGGGCAGGTTTCTGAAGTTACCTCTACACCACGTAATTTAGCTTCTCTAATAAGTTGTACACCAGTAGCTGTAGATACGTGGCATATGTGTATAGGTACTTTGAGATTTTCAGCTAATAAAATTTCTCTAGCTATATTAACTTCTTCTGATGCTTTTATAATGCCTTTTAACCCTGTTATGGTACTATTTAATCCTTCATTTATTACGCCACCATTGGTAAGGTTTTTGTCTTCACAATGAGAAAGGCATTTTAATCCAAAATGATTGGCATATTCCATAGCCAAACGCATCATAAGAGCATTAGCTACAGGTTTTCCATCGTCGCTGAAAGCGACAGCTCCTGCTTGCTTCATCTTTCCCATTTCTGTAAGTTGTTCTCCCATAGAGTTTAGTGTAATAGCACCTATGGGATGCACTTTTAGTAAGCCTACTTGTTGGGCAATATGCCTAATATAAGATACGATAATATGATTGTCTATAACAGGGTTTGTATTGGGCATACAACATACTTGGGTAAATCCACCTTTAACAGCAGCTTTACTTCCACTTTCAATATCTTCTTTATATTCAAATCCGGGTTCACGAAAATGTACATGTATGTCAATAAGTCCGGGGAAAATATGTAGCCCTTTAGCATTTATAACTTGTTCTACTGGCTCTATTTCTAAGGCAGTACCTATATTTTTTATTTTCCTATTTTCTATCAATATATCAGATTCCTTAACTTCATTAGGGAATATAACAGTACCGTTTTTTATGAGCATAGTATTCATAGCTAATTATTTTTAAGTTTGTGGTTGTATTAGTAAAGATAACAATGCCATTCTTACCGCAATTCCATTAAGTACTTGTTCGTTGATTTTGCTATTATGATGATCTATTACTTCAGAGGTCATTTCAACGCCTCTATTTACTGGTCCAGGATGCATAATGAGTGCATTTTTCTTTGCATATTTTAAAACTAATTTATTGATACCATAAAACTGGTGATATTCAGATAGAGAGGGGAATGCTCCTCCTTGTTGTCGTTCTAACTGTATGCGTAGCCCCATGACGACATCCGCTCCTTCCAAAGCTTCTTCTCGCGTTTTGGTAATGGTAGCCCCAAGTGTTTCTATTCCTTTAGGAATGAGTGTATGAGGAGCATACATATATACTTTAGCTCCTAATTTTGTCAATCCAAAAAGATTACTTTTGGCAACACGAGAATGTTTTATATCACCCAAAATAGCTACTTTTAGATTTTTAAAATTGGGAAATTTTTCTCTTATAGTGAGCATATCTAATAATGCTTGTGTAGGATGTTCATTCATGCCATCTCCAGCATTAATAATAGTAGCTTTTACATTATTTGCTAGTAATGCAGGTGCTCCTGCCATAGGATGCCTAATAACCAGAGCATCTATTTTCATAACTTCTAAAGTTCGTCCTGTATCAATCAAAGTTTCTCCTTTTTGTACAGAGCTATAAGCTATATTCATAGTGAGCGTACTTCCACCTAAGTATTTAGTAGCTAGTTCAAAAGATACACGTGTACGTGTAGACTTTTCATAAAATAAGGTAGCTATTGTTTTTCCTTGTAAATGGGATAATTTTTGAGGACCTTCAGAAAGCATTTTTTTCATACTTGCTGCTTTTTCAAGTATCGTCATGATGTCTGAAGCAGATACATCATATAAACCTAATACATCTTTTTGTTTTAACATGGATAATAGAGAATTTTAAACCTATTGTATTCATAAAAGAGAATAAATGATTTATGTGATTTGAATATCTGAGAAGAACTTGCGACATTAACACAAAAATAACAAACTCTATGAAATTCTCCAAATAAAAATTTCTAATTTTATAAGATTCATTTACATTAGAATCTACACGCTTTCCTTATAAGGAGGTATCTCTAACTTATGAATGGTGATTATATTTGATAGAAATATTGTATTTTTACAAAAAAATATTTTATGAATGCTATAGATTACATACAAATTTTGGGGTATAGTGCTGCGGCATTAGTTATTATTTCTTTTGTCTATAAACCTTCTCATTACATTATGAGATTAATTAATTCTTTAGGTTGTTTTTTATTTATTTTTTTTGGGGTATTGATCAATAATGAAAAAAATTATGGAATGCCTATTATTTTAGCTAATGCTACGGTACTTTTTCTAAATTTGATTTATTATTTTTCTGCTAAAAACAGAGTAAATAATGATGCAAAAGAAAAAAATAAATCCATAAATAATTCTTCTGTATAATAAAGTTATTGTTATTTTGAAAAATATTTTTTTTCAAGAACGTGGATTTTTAACTACATTTATTTTATGTTGGATAGTGGGTTTTTGGGTCTGTCTTGGCATAGAGAAGGGAGGAGAAATATTATGGATACAAAAACATTATTTTTTATTAGCAAATTGGATATTTACTTTTCTTACCTTAATCATAGAAAATCCTATTTCTGTAATCCTTATTTTTGTGATATTGTTGCTATCCTCCTATCAAAATTTTATATTCTTAGTTTTAAATTACGTACTTACAGGAGGTATTATTTTATGTCTTAAAGAATATTTCCAGCATGATCGTCCATTTCTATTTTTTTCAAAAATCCAAATTACATTAAATTATTTAACATATATAGATCCCTTACTTTTAGTTAGTTTTCCTTCAGGGCATTCGGAGGCTGCTATTGTTTTTGGTTTTACCCTAAGCCTCATAGTACGTAAGCAAATTTATAAAATTATTATTGCAGCAATAGCTATTTGTGCATGTTTTTCTAGAGTGTATTTGATGCAACATTTCCTACAAGATATTCTTGCAGGTAGTTTATTAGGTGCTATGATGAGTATGGTTTGGCTTTATTTATATCGTATATCTTTTTCTAATAAAATAGCTGATGTTGGATTATGGCATACATTACGACAATTTAAAAAGAGGTATGAGACATAAAATTATTTTTATGATTTTATTTGTAGGATTTGCAAAAATAGGTTTTTCTCAAAACCATTGCTCAAATCAAGATAGTGTCATTTTTAAGCATTATATACACCATAGAAGCTTGCAGAAGCCAGAAAATTTATTGTCATATACGATAACATATTTTTTGAATACTCCTTATGTCTCTAATACATTAGAGGTTTATAGTAAAGAAAAATTAGTGGTGAATTTGCACGAATTAGATTGTGTTACGTATGTAGAAAATGTGCTGTCATTATTGCTACTTACAGAGAAGGAAAATAGTTTTTTCACTTTTGAAAATAATTTAAAAAATTTGCGATACCGAGATGGTTTAATACAAGGATATTTATCTCGATTACATTATTTTGTAGATTGGCTACAAGACAATGAAAATAAAGGGATATTAAAAAACATGACACTTTCTATGAATGGTATTCCATATAAAATAAACCTATTTTCTATGTCTATAGATAGTCAAAATAGTTTACTAAAAAAATATCCCGAATCTGTAGACTCTATGAAAAAATTAGAGTATACACTTAATCAGCAATCTTTTTATTATATTCCAAATAAAGAAGTGAAAAAAATAATATCACAGATACAAACAGGTGATATTATTGCATTTTGTACCAACCTTAAAGGATTGGATGTTGCTCATCTTGGTTTGGCTTTATGGAAAAAAGATACCTTGAATATAGTTCATGCTTCTTCTTCTCAAAAGAAAGTGGTATCCAATAGATTTTTAAACTATTTGTTTTCTATCAAACACGTTATCGGAATTATAGTAGCAAGAAGAATAAATTATAAAAATTAACTTTATAACTGTATGAATATGTTCAATACCACAATAATCAATTATCTTTATTTAATTTTAAAAATATAGCTTTTGGATAGTTAGGGCTGTTCTGATAGCTTTCCATTCTGTTGGGTTAAATGTGTTTTGAGGGATGTATGTTGATACTCAGACGGTAGCCCTCTTACTTATATTA
>JBOFDP010000091.1:0-3371 GCA_051647125.1 Chitinophagaceae bacterium
ATCCCTTGATAAAAACCATGAAAGACTCATAAGCATAGAAACCTGCAGGGTGATTGTCTGTATAGTCTTTATTAACAACATAAGAAATAATAAGACTACCAGCCGAAATTAATGCGGAAAGGAGATTAAAAGCTCCATCTAAAAAAATGGCATCAGACTGGGTATAATAAGCCATTCCCAACCCATAAACTGCCATCACAAAAGCACCTAAAATTGAGCTGCTAATACCAATTTTTTCTATAGACATCATTTTCTCCTTAAAAAATCGCTTTATTCATTGTACATTTTTTAAAAAACAATAATAAATATTTTATATAGAACATAAATTACCTTAATATGAAAAAATTCTATCATAATGTAAAAATTTTGTCAAGCGTAATAATCCCAACATCATATAAAAAAACTCCTGTAATCTTACGAATACAGGAGTTAGCTCCCTATCCATGCATGTTTTGTTAATACAAAACATGAGCCCCATAGATACATCTTAGGTATTTACCTTCAGATGATGTTAAAAGAGTAGCTTTAATTTACTAAATAAATTCTACAAAGTCTAGGGCTCACTCTTAATAATATTTACTTTCACTAGTATATACATAGAGATATTTATTAAAAAGCTCATAGAGTTTGTATTCGTTGAATTCTAGACCATGACCTCAATTTCTGTAACACCATAGCATTAAAATCATACAAACTACTATGAGCAGTTAATATAAAACTCTATGGCATTAAAATAAATACCTAAACAAGAAAACTGTAAAAATACAGAATTCTATTTATATTTACCAAAACTCTTGTGTAATAAGATAAAAGATTTTGTACTAAAATCCTCTATCTTATTACACAAGACAGAAATAAAAAGATCTAAAAGATCTAAAATTCAACTAATTTATTATAACATAAAATTATATAATTGTCAACGTTATTTCTCAGAATTAATTTTAAGATCATTTAATAAAGAAACTTCTAAAAATTTAGAAAGGAGTAGACACATATTTTTATAATCATCAATACCATTACTGAAACACTTCTACTATAAGGCTATATAAAATCGGAGAAACATTATAATACTTTTTGTTCATCTCTAATATAAGGATTATTTCTGTTAATCCCATTATAATCTATTTTATCTTACTATTTTCCAGTAATTTATAAAATCCTAGACCTAAACTATCATTACTACAATATTTATACCGATAATAATACTAAAACTAATTGACAATATGGAGGATTATTTTTATAAAGCATAGAGTATAATTTTTATATTAAATAGGGTATAAGCAAAAATTTATTACTATACCCTTGACATATCATCATGATTTAACGATATTTAAATCACTATTTAAAAAAACCATTATTTAAATTATTAGGAGTTAATATGAAAAATACTATTTTCATGAACGAGTTGGAACAAGGATTCCAACATACTAATACCATGACCTCATACCTTAGAGAAATTGACCGTATCCCTCTTTTAACCAGAAAAGAAGAAGAACTACTCACTTCTACTTATGGTACATGCTGTCAAGAAAAAAGAAAAGGAAATCCGGAATATGTACTCTGTCCAAATTGTACTTTTATTAAAAATAAACTTATTACTTCCAATCTCCGTTTTGTCGTTTCTGTAGCCAAAAAATACCACAATAATACTCTATCTCTTGCCGATCTCATTAACGAAGGAAATCTTGGATTACTAACTGCTGTCGATAAATTTGACCATACCTTGGGATATCATTTTATTTCTTATGCTGTTTGGTGGATCAAGCAATCAATTCTCAAAGCCATTTCTGAAAAATCTCGAATGATCCGTGTCCCAATGAATAGAACAAATGATCTCTTCAAAATTGCAAAATTTATTCATGAATATACAAGAACGTTCTCTCGAAAACCACTAGAATCGGAAATTGAAGCTCATATTGGGATTCCCCGTAAAGATATCCTACGTATTCTCAATATCTCTGCAGGGCATACTTCTCTAGAAGAACTTACTACTAATGAAAACTCCGAATATAATGATATTGCCGATACATCCTTTAGCCCTGAACAAAATGTGTTATCCCATTCTTTAAATTATGGAATTATTGAGCTTTTAAATGCCCTCTCTGAAAGAGAACGTTTTATTTTAATTCATCGTTTTGGACTTCATGGACAAGACCCTCTTTCTTTGTCAAAAATTGGAATATTATTAGGAATCACCAAAGAACGTGTCCGTCAGCTAGAAAAACAAGCACTAGCTTCTATTAAAAAACTCGCTCATGATAAACAAATGATCCTTTATTTCTTCGAGTAACATATAATGTCTTATTTTTAAATCAAGTAATTTTTTATTATTAATAGTTATATTATTAAAAATAGAGTCTAAATAGACTCTATTTTTAATAATATAACTATTTTAAGCATCTCAAAAGGTTAGTGCAAAACTCGTACCTACATAAGGAAAAACAGATGCTCTCTCAAAAACAACCCCACCACCTACTCCTAAGAGATACCTATTAAGAGCTACATACAATGATGCTCCTATCGCATGCCCTTTGGTATTAATCAATGTATAATCTATAGAAAATCCTGTACCAAATTGACTCAATAAAGATTTGGGATGGTATTGATTTTGGACATATAAGTAACCAATAGAAGTAGAAAAATTAAAACTTGGATTACTATTAAAATCATAATCTACTCCCATACCAACTTTTAACAACGCCTTATCAAAAGGTCGATACGGAGAATGAAAAAGATGTAAGGAATCAATTCCTATTCCCATATTCCCATTAAAATAACTTAGTGATACTCCTGTACCAATTGTATATATAGAAGGTCTCTGACCGGTTTGCGATATTTCAATATTCCGATCTTGCGAATGTAATATTCCCAAAGACAAGAGTATAAAAAGTCCTATTATTTTCATATTCTAACTCCTTGCCCTATTATAATAAAAATCATCAACCCTGTCAATAGTTTTTTAATTTAATCAATCGAACCCCAAAAAATACCTTCTAAAATACCAGATAATAGCCATAAAGGCATACACACCACTAATAACACAAACCAAGAACGTCGTATTATCGTAATATCCTGTTTTTTATAAGCATCAGATAATATTTTAAGCTCAGAACAAAAGATTAGAAGCAAGGCTGTTTCAAAGACACCATGAGGTAACAACAAAGGCAAAACTTTTGAAATATCATACTGATAGAGAGAAAAAATAATCCCTAAAGCCGTCCCATTTAATACCACAAAAAAAGAAACCAATTCTTTACGGTATAAGCCACAAAAAAGAATAAATAACATTGTTAAGAGATTAAAGAGTAGGATACTAAAAATTGTAATCGGTACTCGTGTTAGCAAAAAAATTAATGCCTGTTGAATATCAT
>JBOFDP010000092.1:0-8293 GCA_051647125.1 Chitinophagaceae bacterium
CAAAGTTTGGAAACTGCATATGGTATTGCTGTATCACAGGGTTCTGCTGCTTATCTGGGATATGGAGTAAGTGTTGATTCAATATCAACCTCAAGAGATCCAAGAGTAAAAGCAGTCGCAGATATATTTATTGAAGAAACGAGAGATAATATGTGTGATAAATTTGGATCTACGTATGGAAGAATGGAATGGTCTATGAATTATAATCATGTATGAGAATCTAAAAGAGGAATTACTTTGTTAAGTAGATTAACATTATGTATTCCTAATTTATTGGGATTTCCCTTTTGGGGTCAAGTATCTTCTGCTAGAGTGAGAGCTAATATTTATGATGCTAATGATAACGTAATAGCGGACTATAAAGGCTACTCAAATAAAGAATATTGGGTACACTCTATTGTACATATTCTGGATCAAATGCAAAATCATTAGCAATGTATAAGTCTATTATAGAATGTATCAATATTATTAAACTACAGATTGATAAAGATAAAGAACAATTAAGGGAACAATTACTTCAAATAGATAGATTAAAGAAATAACTTTATTATAAAAAAGATTATTATTTTACAATTATAATCCAAAAATATCATGAGAATATAAGAGGAAAATTATAATCTATGCGGAATGCAGGCGATAAAGTAAAATTTGTACTAATTATCAATTTACAATTTGTTTATCTTTGCTAAAAATTCTATCTATGAAATATGTATATATTATATTTATTCAATTATATTATTTCTTGATATATTTAGTTTCTTTATGGAATCCAAAAGCTAAAAAATTTATGCTCGGCAGAAAAAATCTTCTGAGATATATTGAACAAACTTTACAACAAAATAAAAAGCCCATTATTTGGATTCATGTTGCTTCTGCCGGAGAATTAGAACAAGCACGCCCACTGCTGCAAATGCTTAAAAATAAATATCAGCAATACGCTATTGTTCTAACCCTATTTTCTCCCTCAGGATACAATAAAAATACAGAGGCTGATTTTATTTTTTATTTACCTAAAGACACCTCCTCCAATGCAAAATATTTTTTAGAAATAGTGAATCCGAAAATTATTTTCTTTGTAAAATATGAATTTTGGTATTTTATATTAAGGGCAATAAAAGGCAAGAATATTCCTTTGTTTTTGGTGTCTGGTATTTTTAGAAAAAATCAAATATTTTTTAAAACCTATGGATATTTTTTTAGAACAATACTTTCTTTCTTTACTCACTTTTTTGTACAAGATGAAGAAAGTAAATCACTACTTAAAACTATTCAATTAGAAAATGTATCTGTTTTTGGAGATACTCGTTTTGATAGAGTAAATACACTTTTAACACAAGAAAAAAAAGATTTTTCGGATATAGAAAATCTGATTAATCATCGTAAGGTTTTTATTGCTGGTAGTACTTGGGAGAAAGACCATGAATTACTTTCACAATTACAGCAACAACGATCTGACTTATTTTTTATCATTGTTCCCCATGAAGTGGAAGAATTGCATATAAAGCATACAATAACTTATTTTGGAAATTCAGTTCGATATACACAACTTCATAAACAACAGTATACTGCAAATATACCAGTTCTTATAATAGATAAAATAGGTATTCTTTCACAACTTTATAGATTGGCTACCATCACTTATATAGGAGGCGGATTTACTCATTCAGGTATTCACAATACTTTGGAAGCTGCCATTTGGGGCAAACCTGTTATTTGGGGTAAAAATTATAAAAAATATATAGAAGCTAAAAATCTTATACTTGCAGGTGGTGGGTTTTCTATTCAAACTATAGAGCAATTACAGGATATAGTAAACCAACTTTTACGAGATGATTCATTCTATAAAAATACTTGTGAATGTGCTTATGATTTTATACAAAAAAATACGCAGGCTACGGAAAAAATAATACAATACTTGCAAAAAAATAATTTTGTAGAATAAAAAAACTGAATCATGCAAACCAATATCTCTAAAAAATTAATTATTAATGTGATTACACTAGGTTGTAGTAAAAATATAGTAGATAGTGAGCGGATGGGGACACAATTAAAAACAGTGAATCAGCAGGTGCAATATGATAATATAAAAAAAAGTGATATTGTGATTATTAATACTTGCGGATTTATAGAAGATTCAAAAGTGGAAAGTATCAAGACTATTTTAGAATATGCGGAACAAAAAAAACAGCAAAAAATAAAACAACTTTTTGTAGCAGGTTGTTTAGTATCACGATATAAAAATGAACTAAAACAGGATATTCCTGAAGTAGATGGTTGGTATACAAATATTGAAATGGAATTGTTAATTAAAGAATTAAATCCAGATTATAGAAAAGAATTGTTTCAAAATAGATTATTATCTACTCCTTCTCATTATGCGTATGTAAAAATTTCCGAAGGTTGTAATCGTACTTGTGCTTTTTGTGCTATTCCTCTTATACGTGGAAAGCATATTAGTCGTAATGTAGAAAATATTGTTCAAGAAATATCACAATTAGTTAATCAAGGAGTAAAAGAAATTATACTTATTGCTCAGGAACTTACTTACTATGGGTTGGATATTTACAAAAAAAGAATGCTTTCAATATTGCTTGAAAAAGTAGCTAATATACAAGGGATAAAAAGAATTCGATTACATTATGCCTACCCTAATAATTTTCCTTTTGAGATATTGGAGGTGATGAATAAATACGAGTCTATTTGCAACTATTTAGATATGCCTATTCAACATATAAGTAATCATTTGTTAGAAGGTATGAAACGGCAGACTACAAAAGAAGAAATAGAACACACTATTCAAAAAATAAGAGCTATTATTCCCAACATTTGCTTGCGTACTACCTTGATTGTAGGATTTCCTGGCGAAACTCAAGAGGATGTAGATGAGTTGCAAAAATTTTTAGAAAAATATAGATTTGACAGAGTAGGTATTTTTACCTATAGCCACGAAGAGGGTACTTCTGCATTTCAAGAAAAAGACACGCTCTCTACTCAAGAAAAACAGCAACGAAAAGAACAACTAATGCTAGCACAACAACAAATAAGCTATGAAAAAAATAAAGCAAAAATAGGCATGATCATTTCTGTTATGATTGATAGAAAAGAAGCAGGAGTTTATCTTGGGAGAAGTGAATTTGATAGCCCAGAGGTAGATAATGAAATTATTATTCGTACTAAAAATAAATTGAAAATAGGAGAAATATTACCAGTAAAAATAATACAAGCATATGATTATGATTTGGAGGGTATTGCTCTAAACTACAAAGAAGGGGGAGAATATATAAATTATTTATAATAAGCGAACAACAAATGTATAAACAAGTAAAAAATAACTCTTTGAATGATGATTAGAATATTTCAAAAACGAGCTAAATGTATAGGATGCAACGCATGTGTGGAGGTTGCTCCTTATCGGTGGAGAATGTCTCGTATGGATGGTAAATGTACGCTTGTTGGGGGAAAAGAGAATAAAGGTTTTTTTATGTTTATTGCCGGGGATGACGAGCTTCAAGATGCCCAAAAAGCAGCTAAAGTATGTCCTTCAAATATTATTCAAGTACAACAAATAAAATAGGTTTGATTAGAATATCATTATAGATTTTAAAAACCTATATTAATCCATATTGTCTACATCCACTATTACCATCAAATGGCTTAATGCTTTTTGCTGTTTTATATTTTGAATAGCATAAAGAAGATATTTTTTTAAAGCCCAGATATAATTAGATTGATTGGGTAATTTTAGATAAATATGTTGTATATATAGATTTTTTATTTTATAAGCAAACGGTATAATAGGAGGGTAGAGAGAAGGAATATTTTGTATTTTTAATTGTTGATATAAGCTAAAAGCTCCTTGATGACAAAGAGTCTCTTTTTGGTGTTTAATAATAATTTTTATTATACGACTATAAGGAGGATAGAAAAAATCTTTTCTTATTTTGAGTTCAGCTTTAGCAAAAGCATGATAATCATGATGTTTTAGATAGTGGAATATAGGATGTTTTGTTTGAGTGGTTTGTATAAAAACTTCCCCTTCTTTGTTTCGCCCTGCTCGTCCTCCTACTTGTTCTATAGTTTGAAAAAATCGTTCATTATTTCTAAAGCTATGAAAAAATAGAAGATTATCGGCATTGGGAATTACTACCATTGAAAGATTGGGGAAATCCAATCCTTTGGCAATCATTTGTGTACCTACTAAAGCATCTATTTTTTGTTCACTAAATTGTTGGATAATTTTCTGAAAGGCAAGTTTATTTTTTGTTGTATCCCAATCCACACGAGCTATTCTTAAATTAGGGAAATGCTCTTGGAGTATCTCCTCCAATTTTTGTGTGCCAAATTGTTTGTATAGTAAGTTTTCTTGTTTACATGTAGGGCAGCTTGTTAATGCTACTTGTATATAATTACAGGTATGACATGTAAGCTGATGCGTAGTTTTGTGATAAGATAAAGGCAAATGACAATTTTTACAATAAGCTATCCAACCGCAATTTCCACAAAGTATATAGGGAGCATATCCTCGTCTATTTTGAAAAAATAAAAGTTGTTTTTTTTGATTAAGTTGTTCTTGTATTTTTTCTATTAAAGGAGGGCTTATCCAAGGTTCTTTTCTCGTTCCTGAAATATATTTTTTTAGGTCAAAAATAGTGATTTTTGGCATTGGAATATTCGTATATCTTTGGTGTAATTGTAGGTAGTTATATTTGCCTTCTTGAGCATTAAAATAGCTTTCTAAAGAAGGCGTAGCACTTCCTATAATAATTTTTGCATTATATTGTGTAGCTAACCAAATAGCTACATCACGAGCGTTGTAACGTGGGGAAGGTTCACTTTGTTTGTAAGAGGTATCGTGTTCTTCATCACAGATAATTAATCCTAAATTTTGAAAGGGTAAAAATATGGAAGATCTAACTCCTATAAGAATACTTATTTCTTTTTGTTGTATTTTTTTCCATATTTCAAGACGCTCATGGATATGCATCTTAGAATGAAAATATCCTACATGTCCACCAAAATAAGATTGCATTTTTTGAATGAGTTGCGTGGTAATGAGTATTTCGGGTAAAAGATAAAGCGACTGCTTGTTTTCTTGAAGCATTCTTTCTATGGTTTTAATATAAATATGTGTTTTCCCAGAGCCTGTTACTCCTTGTAGTAAGGTAACTGTTTTATTGGTAGTTTGCCACTTATTAAAAGCCTGTTGTTGTTCCTTAGAAAGTGTAAAGTGAAGAGATATTTTTTTTTTAGAATTATCTATACGACATGTATTTTTTTTACCTATGTACAGTACTTCTAAATCTATCAGTCGTTTAATAGTAGAGATACTTGTTTTAGATTTTTCTATTAATATTTTTTTAGTAATAGTTTCTCCATCTTTCAAAAGGTTTTCTACAACCTCTATAATTTTTTTTTGTGTGGCACTAAGGTCATTGGTTACTTTATTTTTATTGAGTAAAATATGGTTTTGTCTTTTCTCACTCCTAACTATTTGAAATTCTTCTTCTAAAGTACAAATATTTTTAAAGAAAAGTGTTTGTATATAAGGATAAATATTTTTTTCTTTCAACAGGATAATAGCCTCATTCCATTTTATTTTTTTCTTAATAGAAAGTTCTTCTACCAAAAGATATTCTTGAACATTGAGGTCTGAAAAATTAGTATCAGGATCATCAGTATTAAAAATAATATATAAATCGCTATTTAATCGCAACGGAGAGGGTAGTGCTGCTTTCATAACTTCTCCTATACTACACAGGTAGTACTCGCTGATAAATTTCCATAGCTTCAATTGCAATTCTGATAGAATAGGCTTTTCATCAATAATAGCTAAAATAGGCTGTATATTTTTTGTATGTGTATGGACAGCAGGAAAGTGCTCGTGCAGTTGATACACAACACCGATATAGTGCGTCTTTTTTCGCAATATTACTTCCACCCGCATTCCCAGAGCAATTTTTTCGCTCAGATGTTTAGGTATTTCCCATGTATATATTTGTGGTAATGCTAAAGGAAGAATAACAGACGCATACATGAGAAAAATAGATTTATCATATAAAAATAGTATTATTTACAAATATTCTTAAAAACTATTTTTAGAGAAAAAGACAATAGAGAAAAACACTATATTTTTTATACTATGTATATATATTTTCAATAGTTTTCATAATATTTTCTAGGGTATGTTCTATACTCATAGTGCCAATATCTCCCATGCCTTTTCTACGAATAGATATTGCTTTATGTTGCATTTCTTTATCTCCTATAATAAGCATAAAAGGAATTTTTTTCAACTCGGCATCACGTATTTTTTTTCCTATTTTTTCACTTCTAAAATCAGTCTCTATCCGAATATTATGTTGCTTAAATTGCTGTTCTATTTGTAGGCAATAATTTTCTTGTTTTTCACTAATAGGTAATAATATAGCTTGAATAGGAGCCAACCATATAGGAAAATTTCCTGCACAGTGTTCTATGAGTACGGCTATAAATCGTTCTAAGGATCCAAATGGGGCGCGATGTATCATTACAGGACGATGTTTTTGATTGTCTGCACCTATATATTCCAACTCAAACCTATCGGGCAAATTATAATCTACCTGTATAGTGCCAAGTTGCCATTTTCTGCCCAACGCATCTTGCACAATAAAATCTAATTTAGGACCATAAAAAGCCGCTTCTCCATATTCTACAATAGTTTGTAATCCTCGTTCTTTGGCTGATTCTATAATTGCCTGCTCTGCTAAATTCCAATTCTCTTCTGCCCCTATGTATTTGCTTGTATCTTCTTTATCTCTCAAAGAAATCTGAGCCGTATAGTTTTTGAAATTTAGTTTATTAAATACATGTAATACCAAATCTATAACTTTTGTAAATTCTTCTTTTACTTGGTCAGGTCTACAAAAAAGATGAGCATCATCTTGGGTAAATCCTCGTACCCGTGTTAGCCCATGTAGTTCGCCATGTTGCTCATATCTATAAACGGTTCCAAACTCAGCCAATCTCAAAGGTAAATCTTTGTATGAGCGGGGTTTAGTTTTGTATATTTCGCAATGATGAGGACAGTTCATAGGTTTTAATATAAATTCCTCTCCCTCCTGAGGGGTTTTTATAGATTGAAAACTATCCTTGCCATATTTTTCATAATGCCCGGAAGTAAGGTATAGATTTTTATGCCCAATATGGGGGGTAATTACGGGTAAGTAGCCTCTGTCTAGCTGTGCTTTTTGCATAAAATTTTGAAGTTCATTACGCACGGTGGCACCTTTTGGAAGCCATAAAGGCAAGCCCATACCTACACGTTCAGAAAAAGCAAAAAGTTCCAATTCTTTCCCTATTTTTCGGTGATCTCTTTGTTTGGATTCTTGCAACCAAGCCAGATATTCTTCCAATTCTTTTTGTGTAGGAAAAGTAATCCCATATAAGCGAGTAAGCATTTTTCTTTTTTCATCGCCACGCCAATAGGCACCTGAGATATTGAGAATTTTTACTGCCTTTATAAATCCTGTATGTGGAATATGCGGACCACGACACAAATCAGTAAAATTACCTTGTGTATATAAGGTAATTTCTCCATCGTTTAGCCCCTCTATAAGTTCTATTTTATAAGGATCCTTTTTTTGAAAAAAATATGCTAAAGCTTCTTTTTTAGAAATAGGCTTTCTGGTGTACTGACTTTGTTGTTGTGCAAGCTCCAGAATTTTCTTTTCTAGGTTTTTTATATCCTCCTCTGTAAGTACATAATCCCCTAAATCTACATCATAATAAAACCCTTTATCAATAGCAGGACCTATACCAAATTTTACATTAGGAAAAAGTGCTTCTATGGCTTCTGCCATCAGATGTGCGGAAGAATGCCAAAGAGTAGATTTTCCTTCGTCTTCTTCCCATGTAAGTAGTTGTATATCGGCATCTTTGTCTATGGGCAAAGTACTATCACAAATAGCATTATTGATTTTTGTGGCTAACACTTTTTTTTTCAATTGTAAAGAAATACTTTCTGCAATAGCTAATCCTGTAGTTCCTTTTGGATATTCCCTTATGGATTTATCGGGAAATAGTATTTTTATTTTATCGTACATATCAAAAAATTACACGTTAAAACTACAAAAAAATTAATATACTGCCTAAGAAAATTTTATAAACAGTGTTGGAATGTCATATTTTGAACCCTTTTCCATGTTTTTCAGGGAATTCAATGTTTATTAGGAAACGGAGGAAGAATAAATAATAAAAATATAGAATAAGGGTTATTTTAAATTGTCAAAAACTGAATATGTCATCAACTTTCTCT
>JBOFDP010000093.1:0-1285 GCA_051647125.1 Chitinophagaceae bacterium
TAATGAAAAATATATATATGTTGTAATGACTAATCCTACTTGTAATAGTGGTACAGAGCGTTGTTGGGAGGTAATAAAAAATCAATCTATAAAACCTGATTTTATTATCAATTTACAAGGGGATAATCCTTTGTGTCCACCTTGGTTTTTACAACAATTAATTAACACTTGGAAGAATAGTGATGAGGGGGAGGTATTTACTCCTTTCGTACAACTTAATTGGCAAGAATATGATACTTTAGTAGCTCAAAAAAAAGAGACTCCTTATTCAGGTACTTGCGTAGTATTGGATAGAAATAATTTGGCAATCACATTTTCTAAAAATATGATTCCCTCTATTCGGGAAATAGAAAAAGAACGTGTAAAACCACTCTCTCCTATTTGCAGACATATTGGTTTATATGCATATACCTATAATGCTCTTAAAGCTTATCTTAATTTACCAAAAAGTAAATATGAAGATTTAGAAGGATTAGAACAATTACGATTTATAGAAAATAGAATACCTGTAAAAATGGTAGAAGTAAGCTATCTTGGAAGAGAGGGAATGAATGGTGTAGATAGCCAAGAAGATTTGGAAAGAGCAGAAACAATTATTCAGAAATTTGGGGAATTTAATGATGAGTACTAAAATTATTATAGCTAGACACGGAAATACTTTTCATAAAGAAGAAAAACCTCGTAGGCTTGGAATTACAGATATACCTTTAGTCGAAGAAAACCGTGCTAAAAGTATAGGTAAATATCTTCTAAAAAATAACTTTATTCCTACGGTAGTATATGCTGCCCCTTTACAACGTACAATGCAAACCGCTTTGTTGGCGATACAGCAAATGAATCAAGATATTTCTATCATCTCTGATAGTCAATTTTCAGAAATTAATTATGGTATAGACGAAAATAAAATAGAGGAAGAAGTGGTACAACGCATTGGAGAAAATGCTCTTAAACAATGGAATGAAAAAGCCATAGTACCTCAAGGGTGGGAGGTAGATCCTCTACAGATTATTAACATATGGATAGATTTTTCTAAATACATAGAAAACACATATACGAATAAAAATGTATTAATAGTATCTTCAAATGGTATTATTCGTTTTGCTCCTTATATCACAGGTAATTTTGATGAATTTACCAAACACCATAATATAAAAGTGGGGACAGGACACATTGCTATTTTTGAAAAAGAGCTAGGAGATACGTTTTGGCAATGCCTTTTTTGGAATAAGAAAATACATTAATTGCATATGCATAAGGTAACTTTATTTCTTTTCTAATAATACTA